>JAEWZS010000153.1 GCA_023458355.1 Bacillota bacterium | reverse complement strand
CGTAATGCCCGCACAGAAACAGAAGTCTTTCCTTTTGCGCAAGCTCTTTTGCAAGGTTTACGCTCAAAGGCTCGCCGCGCGGTGCAAGCACCACACGATAGGATTCCTCGTTTTTATCCACCGCATCAAGGCAATCAAATATGGGCTGCGGCATCATCACCATGCCGGCGCCACCGCCGAATGGGTAATCATCGGCATTCTTGTGCTTGCTACTTGAGTAGTCGCGAATGTTGTGCAAATGAAATTCAAGAATTCCTTTTTGCGCGGCGCGTCCGAGCATGCTTTCATTTAACACACCCGAAAACATCTCGGGGAACAGCGTCAGGATATCAATCCTCAAAAAGGCCGACCTCCTCGAGTATATCGCTCACAAGGATGATTTTCTTCGCGTCTACATCCACCGTGTGCAATAGCTTCTTTAGCACGGGGATCATGAGCGTTTTTTCGCCGCGTATGACGTATACGTCCGCCGTACCGTTTTGAAGTACTTCCTCCACCTTGCCGTAAATTGCACCATCGGTACCGAAAACCTCGCAGCCGATAATATCGGTTACGAAATAGCGGTCCTTAGGAAGCTTCGCGGCATGTGCTCGGTCCACGCAAAGATACGTGTCGCGCAAAAGTGCAGCATCTTCACGCGTGTCAACACCGCTAAGATGCACATACACCTCTTTGTCGCCGCGTATGTTCTCGCATGTAACTGTTACGGCCTCGTATCCACCGTTTCGCTCAAGATAGCCTTCCTTGAGTGAAGAGAAGCGCGAAACACCGTCTGTAAGAGGCAATAATTTTACTGTTCCCTTTACACCGTGCGGCCTTAAAATGAGCCCCACGCGAAGGTAATCATTTGCATTCGTCACACGATCTCCACGATATACTTGCGATTTTCTTTAACGGAAGCCGCTTTTACCACGGTGCGGATCGCCTTGGCGATACGCCCCTGCTTACCGATAACTTTTCCCATGTCTTCGGGCGCGACGCTAAGCTCGAGAATGATGGCATTTTCGCCTTCCTTTTCCACGACCTTCACCTCGTCGGGCTTATCCACGAGATTCATCGCGATAAAACGGACCAGTTCTCCCATGGTGTCCCTCCCTGATTAATTAGTAAGCTCCATGTTATTGCAGCGCGCCGGACTTCTTAAGAAGGCCGCGCACGGTATCTGTGGGCTGCGCGCCGCTCTTAATCCAGTGGTTCGCGCGGTCATTGTCTACCTTGAGCTCAGCGGGGTCGGTCAAAGGATTGTAGTAACCGATTTCCTCAACAAAAGCGCCGTTGCGTGGTGCGCGGGAGTCCGCCACTACGATGCGGTAAAAAGGAGCCTTCTTTGCGCCCATCCTGCGCAGCCTGATCTTCAACATTGTTCTTCCTCCTGAAACTTCCTATAAAATGTTTTTATTTCGAAAACGGGTTCCCCGTGATCGTCAAAATCCGAACGGGACGCGCTTCTTCCCTTTTTTGAAATTACCGCCGCCCGAAAATTGCTTTAAGAGCTTGCGCGAGGCCTCAAATTGGTTTAAAAGCCTGTTAACCTCCTGAATGGTGGTACCGCTGCCCTTAGCGATACGCTTTTTACGGCTTGCGTTTAAGAGCTCAGGCTTGCGCCGTTCTCTGGGCGTCATGGAGCGAATGATGGCAATCATGCGGCCGGTCTGCTTCTCGTCAATCTCTATATTGCCGATTTTTGATGCATCCACGCCCGGCATCATGGCGAGCATGTCCTGCATGGAGCCCATGCTCTTCATCTGCTCGAACTGATCGGCAAAATCCTCAAGCGTAAAATCGTCATTGCGAAGCTTCGCTTCAAGCTCTATTGCCTTTTTCTCATCAAACGCGCTCTGTGCCTTTTCGATGAGGGTAAGCATGTCGCCCATGCCGAGGATACGCGATGCCATGCGGTCGGGGTAGAAAGGTTCGATATCGGTGAGCTTTTCACCTACGCCGCAAAACTTGATAGGTTTGCCCGTTACAGCGCGGACGCTAAGCGCAGCGCCGCCTCTTGTATCGCCGTCAAGCTTGGTTATGATAACACCCGTAAGCTCCAGCTTTTCGTTGAAGCTCTTGGCGACGTTCACCGCGTCTTGGCCAGTCATGGCGTCCACCACAAGAAGTATTTCGGCAGGGTTCAACTTTTCTTTAAGAGCCGCTACTTCGTCCATCATCTGCTCGTCGATGTGGAGCCTTCCCGCGGTATCCACAATTACGAGATCATGCATGTTCTTTTTCGCATGCTCCACGGCGAGCCGCGCCGTTTCCAAGGGGTCACTCTGACCGCGCTCATACACGGGGATAGCGAGCTTTTCGCCCACAACCTGCAACTGCTTTACGGCAGCGGGGCGATAAATGTCGCACGCTACGAGAAGAGGCGATTTCGAATATTGCTTTTTTAAATACGCAGCGAGCTTGCCTGCCATAGTGGTTTTACCTGCGCCTTGAAGGCCCGCCAGGAGCACGACCGCCGGCGTACGCGAGCCAAACTCGAGCTTGGCATTTGCGCCGCCCATGAGCGCGGTAAGCTCCTCGTTTACGATCTTAACGACCTGTTGGCCCGGTGTGAGACTTTCTAAAACCTCGCTGCCCACGGCGCGCTCGGTCACGGTGTTGACGAAGTTTTTGACAACCGTAAAGTTGACGTCCGCCTCCAAGAGCGCAAGCTTTACCTCGCGCATGGCTTCGCGTACGTCTTTATCATTTAGCTTTCCTTTGCCGGAAAGCTTTTTGAATACGTTTTGCAGTTTTGCGGAAAGGCCCTCAAACGCCATATCCTTCGCAAAGCTCCTTTAACTCATTCATGCGCGCCTGCGCTTCAGTTTGGTTTGGGGTAAAAGCAAGCGCGCTTTCAAGCGCCCTTACAGCATTTAGGATGGACTCGCCACGTTTAAAAAACCCCAGTTTTTCTTCCGTTTCGAGCAATTCCTTCTCGGCGCGGACAAGCGCGTCTCGGACAGCCTGCCGCGTAATGCTCTCGCGCTCCGCAATTTCAAAAAGCGAGCAATCCTCGTAGAGATGCTGCTCTAAAAAAGAACGCTGCCGTGGTGTGAGCAATGCCCCGTACAAATCCAAAAGGCAGCATAAGTATGTGCGTTTTTCCATCGTTTGCCCGCCTTTTCAAGAAAGAGTGTAAAGGTGATCGCCTTTACACTCTTGTTATTATATTCGGTTTACATGGAATGTCAAGAAGAAATTACGCTTTGCTTCCGTACTCTGCGGAGTAATTAATATACCCGTCCTTTGCGTCCACCCAGAGTCTTTCCATGTTGTAATATTCTCTTTCTTCGGGGTGGAATATATGAACCAAAATGTCCGAAAAGTCGAGCACAATCCAGCGCCCCTCGGAGTAGCCCTCCTTGCGCCTAAGCTCGAGACCGAGCTCTAACGCCTTTTCCTCCAACTCCTCACAGAGCGTTTTAACATGTGGTACGGCGCGTCCGGAGCAGATGATAAACCAATCGGCAACGATGGTCTTATCCGCTACGTACAGCGCCATGATTTCGGACGCCTTTTTGTCGTCAAGAACTTTACAGATTTTTAGCACTTTTCCCTTCAATGCCTCGTCCAATGTCACGCCTCCTTTTTTATGATTTATTGTATTTTAACAAATATTCTCTCGCCCAATAGATGCAAGGATCAATCTCTTTCTTATTTTCTATAAGATACGTAAGCGTATGCTCCATGCATTTGAGTACACCTTCATTTAAGCTGCGTGCCGCTGCTTCTCGTATTTGAGATACGTCCGCATAATCGCGCGTGGGTTCAATCTTATCGGCCAGATAGATAATTTTTTCAAGATCGCTTATGCCTTGAGATAACACGGTATGGTTTGCTATGGCCAAAAGTACCTCTGGGTCCTCCACACCGTATTCCGCGCGTGCGATCTCCGCGCCTAAGGGGCCGTGTAAAATATCCGGATATTTTTCCGCATAAGCGTTCGGGCAAATTTGAAACCTCTCAAAGTATACGCGCAATTGTGTTTTACTTACCTTCGCACAATCGTGTAATAGCGCGGCAAGCCGTGCCTTTTCTGCATCCACGTTATAGCGCTCGGCGAGCCATATCGCCATACGCACCGTGCCTATGCTGTGGATGTACCGTTCTTCATTCAACGCATGCCTCAATTTTTCCTGCTTTATGAATAAATCCTCCGGTTGATAAAGACCGTTTTCGTAAAGATACTGCTCAGCGGCCTCGGGCAGCATATCCTTTACGCTTCTTGCCGCATTGACGCGCTCGCGTATTTCGGTAGAGGAAAGCTCAGGCCCGCTTATTTTAGATAGATGTACTTTAGCACCGTACTGCTTCGTCAGCTCCTGCGCCTTTAAAGATACATCGCGCGTCTCGCCGCCGCGCGCAAAGCCGATGAAACCAACCTCTTGTAAAAGCTCACGCGCTTTATACCAATTGGGCAGATCGTAAAGCATATCCGCACCCACGATGCAAAATAACTCCGCATCGGAGTAAGCACCTTTTAATAGCTGTACTGTATCGTAGGTGTAACTTTTCCCTTTCCGTTTGAGCTCGACATCCGATGCCTCTATGCCGGTTTCGTCTGCAAGCCCGCGTTTGAGCATTTCATAACGTTTTGTGCCGCTTACATGGAAAGCAATCTCCTTATGCGGCGGCTCGGCTGCGACAATCAATAAAACTTTATCGAGCGAAAACTCTTTGAACGCCTGCCGCGCAATGGCGATATGGCCGAAATGAACGGGATTGAAGCTGCCACCTAAAAAACCGATCCGCATGCTTTCTCCAAAAAAGGAATTTCTCTATGCAGCTATTATACACCTGCTTTTGACGATTTGGAAACCGTTGTATAGTTTGCACCATTCTGACAAAACTATAACTGAGGTGATTTCAATATGAATACGAATCGAAAGATCATCCGTTACTATAAGCGCAGGCTATACGGGGGACGAACGACTTTTGCCCGTGCAGTAGACTATATCGCACTTCGGGCCATAACGCTCGCGGCCTGTTACCTTTGGTTTTCCACTGTCGTGCAAAACACATTGATGGCGCTTTTACTGAGCATAACGGCGCTTGTGACCATATCTGTTGCGGTAGAGCTATTTAAAAGCATACACCTTGATAAATTCATCGTTAAAGAACGCCTTAAAATGCGCGACAATATGTTTATGAAAAGGCTGTACATGATGCCGCGTGAAGAATATAAGGAGCTCGTGCAAAGCGTAGTTAAGGCCGAACCCGGGAAATATGGCCCTAGCTGCCTGATCTACCCCTTGCAGCAAGCAGCACCTGCCAATGCGGATACGGTGTTGAGCGCTTATCGCGCAGCACAAAAGCACAACTGCAAAGAAGCTGTTATATTTTCCGCCTCAGGCGCCTCGCGCGATGCCGAGGAGCTTTTAGAACAGTATAGTGATCTTGCCATCCGTTTTGCACCGGTCTCTTTGCTTATCGCACAGGCTGAAAAACTCGAGCTTATGCCGGATGATACCGCTGTTGATGCGCAGATACTCTCCCAAATCGATATTGAAAGAAACAAGCGACGCCAACTTATGCAAAGGCCCTTTCAACCGGGGCGTACAAGGCGATATATTTTAGTTGCAGCAGCACTGTTCATCGCATCGTTCTTTGTAAAACACACCTTGTATTATAGGCTTTTAAGCGCTACCTGCGTAAGCTTTGGCGCTGTCGCATGGTGGACAAACAACTTAAACACAAACCGCATTCGCCGGTAAGAAAAAAGGCGCAGTACCCCTGCGCCTTTTTTATCCGAAAAGGTTACTTTTTAGGAAGATCAATAATTGGCTTGTCGTGGTTGCGTCGATAGAGCACGACCTTTCGCCCAATCGATTGTACAGATTCCGCACGAAGCGCTTTTGCAAGCTCCTCGCCTGCTTCGCGAGCGCCTAGACCAGCACTTTCAAGCACCGTAATCTTAATGAGCTCACGCGCCTCTATCGCGAGATCAAGCTGCTCTATCACAGTTTCCGTAATGCCGGCTTTCCCTATTTGAAAAAGGGACTCGAGCGTATTTGCCATGCCGCGCAAAGCGGCACGCTGTTTGCTTGTAAGCATTGTTTTTCTCCTACTATTCTACAAAATCAAATTCCCATTCACCCATGCGAACGGTACTATCCTCTGTGGCACCTTTTTCACGAAGCGCCGCTATGATACCCTCCTTGACGAGGAACTGCTGGAAACGCCGCATAGATGCGTCATCATCTGCATAGGTGGTATCCAACAGATATTCGATGGTACCACCCGATACCACGAACACACCGTTTTCAACCGAGATTTCAAAACCGGGCTCGTATTTTTGCTTCTGCTCCATCTCTTCTTCTTCAAACTCATACGTTTTCGGAAGGACGGAAAGTACTTTTGTAATCTCGTCAAGCAGCTCGTCAAAACCTTTAACCGCAGCTGCCGAAACGGGAAACACCTTTACGTTTTTCTGCTCGAGTACTTTTTTAAGCAATACTAGATTTTCCTCGGCACCCGTTATATCCATTTTATTGGCGGCGACAATCTGCGGGAGTTGGGATAGCCGCTCGCTGTATTTTTTAAGCTCCTCGTTGATCTGGTGGTAATCTTCTATCGGGTCCCTACCCTCAAAGCCCGAGACATCCACCACATGCACGAGCATGCGTGTACGCTCCACATGCCTTAAGAAATCGTGTCCGAGGCCTGCACCTTCCGCTGCACCTTCAATGAGACCGGGGATGTCCGCCAGCACGAATGTGTTTTCGTAGCGCTTCACCACGCCTAAATTGGGGGTAAGCGTTGTAAAGTGATAATTGGCAATCTTAGGACGGGCGCTTGTTAGTACGGATAGTATAGTAGATTTTCCGACATTCGGAAGTCCGATAAGCCCTACGTCTGCAATCGTTTTTAATTCGAGCTCCACCTCATGCTCGAGCGTCTTTTGCCCGGGCTGCGAATAGCGCGGCGCCTGCCTTGTCGGCGTTGCAAAATGCGCGTTGCCTTTGCCGCCTCTGCCGCCGTGCAGTACAATTTTCCTTTTATCGGGCACATTAAGATCCGCCACGATACGGCCGGTTTTGATGTCGCGCACGAGCGTGCCCACAGGCACCATGATAACCATATCCGTGCCTGATTTGCCGCTACTTAGCCGTGCGCTTCCGCCTTCGCCGTTTTGCGCAAAGAAATGGCGGCTGTATTTAAAATCCAGGAGTGTACTCATGTTAGGATCGGCCGCAAATATGACGTTACCGCCCTTGCCGCCGTTGCCTCCATCGGGACCACCCTTGGCGACGTACTTTTCGCGGTGGAAGGAAACGCTCCCGTCCCCGCCATCGCCTGATTTGATGATTATTTTTGCTTTATCTACGTATTGCATCTATTCCGTCTTTCCGCTTACATAGTAAGCGCAGCATTCGCGTATGGTACATATATCGCATTTGGGGTTTCGTGCTGTACAGACACGCCGCCCGTGAAAAATCAAGTAATGGTGTGCGATAGTCCATTGTTCCTTTTTGATTGCTTCCATAAGCTGCTTTTCTGTATTGAGCACATCTTTTGCACTTGCAAAGCCGATGCGGTTTGCCACGCGGAACACATGTGTATCAACCGCTATGGCGGGTACTTGAAACGCATTTGAAATAACCACGTTGGCGGTCTTTCTTCCGACACCCGGAAGTGTCATGAGCGTGTCACGGTCTCTTGGCACCAAACCGCCATATTGCTCCGTAAGTATCCTGCACGTTTCAAGGATATGCTTTGCCTTGGTTTTATATAAGCCGCAACCCTTGATGTAAGGCGTGAGCTCGTCCTCCGAAAGAACAGCAAATGCCTGCGGTGTTTTATGTACGGAAAACAACACCTTCGTGCACTTGTTCACCTGCTTGTCCGTACACTGCGCGCTGAGCATTGTGGCAATCAACAACTCAAAAGCGTTCGTAAAATCAAGTTGCGGCGCAGCGTCAGGATAGGTTTGCGCCAGCAGATCAAGCGCCCTATTTAGTCTTTCCTTTTTCTTTTTGACGCTTTCCTTCATGCCGTCCTCGCCTTAAAAAATTACGCCATATCCCAAAATATGCGCAATTCATTATATACGCTCAAATAAAAGCGCGCAAGAGCACGCAACGGATGAAATGTCGGTTATTAAGGCCCAATACATTTGCGAGAGCCGCATGATGTAGCAGGCCAAAAAACCGCCATAGGCCCGTTTAACGTCGAATTACTTTTTTCCCATCATGCTGCCGAGCATTTGTGCCATGAGCATGGGATCCATTTTTCCCTTGCTGCCCTGCATGCCGCCAAACGCATTCATCATCTGCATCATCTGCATGAGGTTGTTGTTTCCCATCCCTGCAAAATTCGGCATGCCATTTACGTTAACGTTACCGAAATTGGGCATAGGTTGCTGCGAATACCCTGTATCCCGCGGTTCATTATTCGGCTCAAAATGCCGCTGCTCCTGGTGCATAGGAAGCTGTATCCCAAGCTGCTGCGCGATATGCGCGCGCTCTGCAGGTGCGATAAATGGCTCCATCGCGATAAGGTACTGCCGTGCGCGCTCTACGCCCTGCTCAGCACGTATCCTCCTACCCATTATAAGCGCAGGCGAATCATGATGGCCCGTATTGTTGCCGCCGCCACCGCCCTGCCTAGGCGGCACGGTGTTTGGCGCGATCCTCTGCATAGATCTTCCCCCGTTCGATTACTATTGTATTGTATGCAGCTTACGCATTTCATGAACCGATGCACAATAAGTGCGGTTGTTCCAATTCCTTAAAACGCCGCATAGAAATGATACGGAGGTGGTCGATAAATGAAACGAAGCTTGAAGGGCAGCAAAACAGGCGGCACGCAAAGGCCCCCGGTAGATTATGAGGAGGCCGTTCGCATGGCACAGAACATGGATCAAGGTACAATAAACACAATTCAGGATACCGTAAATAAATACAGTGGTAAAAGCCAAAGTGAACTTTTGCGGGAGCTTAAAAACTACAAAAAGTCCGGCGGCATGAACGATCAGGAGCTTGATAACGTCGCACAGCGGCTCATGCCGATGCTGAGCCCCGAGCAGCAGCGAAGGCTATTCGATGTCATGGGTGAACTGAAAAAATAAAAATGGAGCTGTTTCGGAATCTGAAACAGCTCCATTTTACAACTATTTTATTCCAGAAAATCCCTAAGCTTCTTACTTCTTGACGGGTGGCGAAGCTTGCGGAGCGCTTTAGCCTCGATTTGGCGGATACGCTCTCGGGTTACGTTGAATTCGCGACCGACCTCCTCGAGCGTGCGTGCCTTACCGTCGTCCAATCCGAAGCGAAGCCTTAATACCTTTTCTTCACGCGGGGTAAGCGTATCGAGCACTTCCATGAGCTGCTCTTTTAAAAGCATGAACGCTGCCACCTCAGCAGGTGCAGGTGCATCGTCATCGGGAATGAAATCGCCAAGATGGCTGTCTTCCTCCTCGCCGATCGGCGTTTCGAGCGAAACAGGCTCCTGCGCGACCTTGATAATCTCGCGGACCTTATCCTCGCTGATTCCCATTTCACGTGCAATCTCATCAGGCCGTGGTTCACGGCCGTACTCCTGTAAAAGTTGGCGATTCACGCGGATAAGCTTGTTGATGGTTTCTACCATATGCACGGGTATACGTATGGTACGTGCCTGGTCGGCAATCGCGCGGGTTATAGCCTGTCTGATCCACCATGTGGCATAGGTAGAAAATTTGTAGCCCTTGCGGTAGTCGAACTTCTCCACGGCTTTTATCAAACCGAGATTGCCCTCCTGTATAAGGTCTAAAAACAGCATGCCGCGGCCTACATAACGCTTTGCAACCGAGACTACCAGCCTAAGGTTTGCCTCCGCAAGCTGTCGCTTGGCATTTTGATCCCCGTCTGCCATGCGCTGCGCTATTTCGATTTCTTCCTGCGCGTTCAAAAGCGGCACCTTGCCAATTTCCTTCAAATACATGCGCACAGGGTCGTCTATAGCGACACCGTCGTCGGGCGTTACAGCGCTTTCAACCTCCGTAAGATCATCGGCAATATCGTCGTTGATATCGATATCCTCCACGACGTCGATATTGAGCGCCTCGAACTTGTCGTAGATGCGTTCAATCTGCTCAGTATCGAGTTCGAGCTCGTCCAGAGTGTCCATAACCTCCTTATAGGTCAGTACACCTTTGCTTTTACCCTGTTCCAGAAGGTCGTCTATTTTTTTTGCTTGGGGTTCCTTGTTTTCCAAAGCTGCCCCTCCTCATTTTTGTATTCTTACAGCTGCGCTATGTACGCAACCCCTTGAGTTTCATTTGCAGGCGTTTTGCTTCTTCGAGAGCCTCCGTACCCGCTAAGCCGCTCATATAGTCGGCATTGAGCTCGTTGATGCGCTCTTTAAGCATCTCTGCGTTAAGCTGTGCAATGCAGTCGAGTGCGGTTCTCGTGGGCTCTACGAGTGCTTGCTCCGCCTCCATCGCCGCCATAACGGCTTCGGCCGTTTCCGGCCCGCACTTAGCGACCATCAGCTCGAGCTTGGGATCATCGCTTTCCATATAAGCGACAAGAAGCTCGTCTGCAAACCTTTGCTCCTCCGGTACAGAGAAGCTAATGTTTTCTTTTGCCATTTTCTCCGCTGCGAGAAAGGCCGCTTCTTTTGAGTTCATCATCGCCGAGAGGAGCATCCGCTCCATTTTCCTGCGTTTTCCTTGATTTTCCTCGGTTTTTTTACTTCTAGTATTCCGATTTTTACCAATGCTATTCTGCTGCGGGGCACCTGCTACAGAGCATTGTGCCTTGACGGAATTAAGATTCAGGCCGGTTTTTCGCGCAATGAGCGGGGCATAGCGTTCTCGTTCGACCGGCTCGAGCGTACCAACAAACGCGCATGCCTTTTTTGCATAACCCTCGCGGCCATCTTCCAGGCTAAAATCAAACTCCTTTGCCATGTGCTCGAGCTTAAACTGATTGAGCGTCATGGCCGAGTCTCTAAGGGAAAGAAACGCGTCACGTCCGAATTTTCGTATGTAATCGTCCGGGTCAAGTTCGTCGGGTACTGCCATGATCTTTACGTCAAGGCCCTCCCCTGCGAGGATGTCCATGCCGCGAATGGTAGCGTTCTGACCTGCTGCATCGCCGTCGTAGCAGATATACACCTTTTGCACATACCGCTTGATGAGCCTCGCCTGCTGTACCGTTAGTGCTGTTCCAAGCGAAGCCACGGTGTTTTCGACCCCTCCCTTATAGAGGCTTATCACGTCCATATACCCTTCGACCATGATAAGATCAGCTATCTGTTTCCCCTTTTGCAGATTGAGCGCATAGAGGTTCTGCCGTTTGTTGTAAATGGGTGTATCGCCGGTATTGATATATTTCGGGGTCTCGTTTTTCATGGTGCGCGCACCGAATGCGATTACACGTCCGTTGGTGGCGATAATAGGGAATATCACGCGGTCGCGGTATGCATCGTAGCAGGATGCGTTTTTCCCCTGCACAGCAAGCCCCGCGCTTATAAGCTCCTCCTCGGTAAAACCCTTGAGCATCAAATACGGCTTAAGGTTTTCCCAACCTGCGGGTGCATATCCCAGGCCGAACTTTTTCACCGTAGCACGGTCGATGCCGCGCTTTAGTAGATAGTTTCGGGCTTCAACGCCATTTGGCCCGATAAGCTCTTTGTGGTAATATCGCGCCGCCTCCATACAGGCAGCATAAAGCCTTTCCTTATGCGCGCGCTCCTTTCGAAGCTTTTCGTCATTGACTTCCGCAGGAAGCTCCATGTTGGCACGCTGCGCGAGAAATTTTACCGCCTCCCCGTAAGGCAGCTTTTCAGATTCCATCACGAATTGTATCGCGCTCCCGCCTGCGTGGCATCCGAAACAGTAATAAAGCTGCTTGTCCGCATCCACCGAGAAAGAAGGCGTTTTTTCGTTATGGAATGGGCAGCACCCCCACATTCGTCTTCCCTTTGGCTTTAAGGATACGTATTCGGATACGAGGGAAACGATATCGCTCTTGCTCAGCAGTTCCGTCATCCATGCATCCGGAAACAAAGCCATGAACGCCCCCTCCTTCCGCAAGTGTTGCTTGTTCGACGCACAGAGCAAAAAATCCTTTTTCGGACAAAAATCTTTACGAAATATATTAGATTTTCTCTAAATAACAGTCATTGCCATTCCGAAGGCACGAACAACCTTTGATATTCTTTGATGGCGTAACGATCCGTCATGCAAGCAATATAATCTGCGGCTACGCGCGCTTCCCCATCTGCCTCAATATTCTTGGCAAATTCCTCGGGCAAAAGCTCTATATGGTCTTTATAATAAAGATAAAGTTGCTCAATTACATGCATTCCTTTACCTTCCTCGCGTTTCGCAGCAGGGT
>JAEWZS010000152.1 GCA_023458355.1 Bacillota bacterium | reverse complement strand
CCTTCCATCTGCATAAAGACGGGGCTGTGGCTTGCATCCACCTCATCCACGCGGAACACGCGACCGGGTATCACAAGGCGAAACGGCGGCTCAATCGTCATAAGCGCGCGCGCCTCGCAGGGTGTAGTGTGCGTTCTTAACACCACATTATCGTTCACATAAAAAGTATCCTGCATATCCCTTGCAGGGTGGTCAGGAGGCAGATTGAGGCGGGTAAAGTTGAATTCATCAAGCTCCACCTCAGGGCCGTAAAACGTGGTGAAACCCATGCCGATCAAAACGTCTCGTATCTCACGATACACCTGGGTCATCGGGTGAAGCCTGCCGATTGGCAGCACTCGTTTACCGGGCTCCGTAACGTCGATTGCCTCCCGCTTGAGTCTTTGTTCAAGTGCAAGCTCACTTAGCATTGCCTTGCGGCGCTCCATCAAATTCTCAAGCTCCTGCTTGAGGGAATTTGCCGCCTGTCCGAGTGCAGCGCGCTCCTCCTTGCTAAGCTTGCTCATCGTGCGAAGTATCTCCGTGAGCGCCCCGTTTCGGCCCAATACGGATACGTTCACCGCATCCAACTCGTTCTCCTCGCGAGCGGCCTCAATGCGCTTTAGCGCTTCCTCGCGAATCTTTGAAAGCTCTAATTCCATGCTTTCTCTTCCTCCTATCCAACATAAAAACGCGCCTCGTCTTTAAAGGGACGAAGGCGCGCTCGTGGTACCACCCTAATTCGCCTCGCTTGATGCGAAGCCTCTATAGGCACGGCGAATTACGCTATGCCTTAAAGCTGTATCGGGCTTACCCGGCGCCAACTACACACCCCTTATAGGGCTTCCCCGGCACAGCTCGGGAGCGAACTTTTTAGGGAATTTCATGCGGGGTGCTTCCAGCGTGACGCCCCTCTCTGAAGCACGATAAAACCCTTTTTCTCCGTCGTCGCCTTGCTATGTTGTGCAATCATCCTAGCACATCGTAGGGTAAATTTCAACGGGTTTATTCCCGATTTTCGCGTTAAGGGCAGAGCCCTGATGCTCGATCAGCCCTCGAAAATTTCCTCCCACTTGTCCGCAAGCTGCTGCACATCCTTTTCCATAATGCGGAGCTTGAGCTTTGTTTCCTCCGAGTCTGCGCCAAGCGCGTCGAGAAGAGCCATAATGCGCTTTGCCTGCGCGGCGATGCGCGCGGTGCGGTCGGATATTGCAGGCTCCGAAACATGCGGTGCGGGCGCAGCCTCGTAGGTGCGATGTTCCAAGGTTTCAAGATTAATTTCCTCGAACAGCGAAGGCACTTCCACATTATATCCAAGCGATGCAACAGCCTTAGATAAACTTACGAGCGCTTCACCTTCGCCGTGGACTAAGTAAACCTTTTGGGGTTTTTGCTTTATAGCGCGGAGCCATTCGATGAGCTCATCACGGCCCGCATGGCCGGAGAATCCCTCGATGCGTTCGATTGTAGCGTTGACGCGGACCTGCTCGCCAAAAAGCTTTACCTTTTTCGCCCCGTCAAGGAGCATACGCCCGAGCGTCCCGATTGCCTGATAACCGATGAATACGACGGTGGAATCAGCACGGTAAAGGTTGTGCTTGAGATGGTGACGTATCCGCCCCGCATCACACATGCCTGAGGAGGATATGATGATGTTCACACCCTTCGCATTGTTTATGAGCTTGCTCTCATCTGCGCTCTGTGCGATGCGAAGATTTGGAAATTCAAACGGAGAACCGCTCTTGATCATTTGAAGCGCTTCCTCGTCGTAATACCCGACTGCGGATTCCTCATATATCTTAGTCGCCTCAATACCGAGAGGGCTGTCGATGTACACAGGCACATTTTCCAACCCGGGTAAAGCGTTTTTCATAAGAAGCCGCTTGATATAATACAATATTTCCTGCGTGCGGCCTATCGCAAACGAGGGGATTACAATGTTACCGCCACGCGCTATGGCAGATTTTAGTACGGCAGCCAGCTGCGCTTCCTTGGCCATGCCGATACCCTCGTGGTTGCGGTCGCCATAGGTGCCTTCCATAACGAGGAAATCCGCCGTTTCGGGGGGTGTTGGATCCGCTATAATCGGTCTGTCTGCGCGTCCTATATCGCCCGAGAATGCGAGCTTCACCGTTTTCTCGTTTTCCTTGATCCAAACCTCCACAGAGGATGAGCCCAGAAGATGCCCTGCGTCCAAGAACTTCGCCGTAACGCGGTCGAGAACGGAAACGATCTCGCCATACTCTATGGGCACGAACGCCTGTAAGCAGTCCGTTGCGTCCTTTACAGTGTACAGAGGTTCTACGAGGGGTTTACCTGAGCGAAGGTTCTTTCGGTTTTGATACTCCGCTTCCTGTTCCTGGATATGCCCGCTATCGGGCAGCATGATAGTGGCAAGCTTACAGGTAGCGCTTGTCGCGAATATTTTGCCTTTAAAGCCGCGCTTGACAAGGAGAGGTATAAGACCGCTGTGGTCAATATGTGCGTGCGTCAAAAGCACAGCGTCAATTTCATTGGGTTCGAAGGCGAAACCGCCTTCTCCTAAAACATCCTTGGTATCGGCACCTTGCCGCATTCCGCAATCCACAAGAAGTTTGCCACCTTCGTAGGTGACAAGGAAGCTAGAACCCGTAACACTTTGTGCTGCTCCGCAAAATTTAATCTTCAAAACCGTCTCCTCCTTTCGGCCTAAATAGGCTTTTATCTTCCGCAGCAGTTTTTATATTTTTTGCCGCTCCCGCACGGGCAGGGGTCATTACGGCCTACCTTCTTTTCGTTTACATAGATCTTGCTTGCACGAAACTGCTTGGTGATTTCTTTTCGTTCTTCCACACTTAAAATACCATCCCACTCGGGAAGCTCGTAGAGCCAGTCTGCCTTGGCGTTGAGCATGTTGAAATAAAGCTTTTGAAGGTCGATATCAAGCTTGATCTTCGTTTCCCCATCAAGCTTTTCAAGCTCCAATTCCTGCTTAAGACTTGAGTTAATACCATCGAGGAAACCCACAAATGTCGCGTCTTCCATGGAAAAGCTATCCGCGAGAGCATGAACGCTGTCTTCGTATACATAGGTGCGGCTGCCGAGAATCTTTTTGTAGTTTTCTTTCTCGAGCTCAAAATAGTCCTGCCAAAATTGGTCCGTTTCCTGTTGGGTGCGCTCGGTTTCCGCAAGTGCACGCCACTGCTCGTATAATGTCATTTACTTTCTCCTGTAATCTGAAGTATATAAGGCGTATGAACGCCGAATATGCGAATTAAATTTGCTTATCGCGTGGCAGCATGACTTACATGCCGCCACGCAAATCCATTAATGTTTGTGCATCTTATCGAACGTTTCACGTACCTTCAGGATAAAGCCTTCGGTAGAAAGCACTTCGATGTTCTCCATATCCGTAAGCTGCGCGAGGTCCTTTGTCATGTAGCCGGCTTCGATAGTGGAAAGCGCGGCTTGTTCAAGCGTATTAGCGAATTCGCAAAGCTCCGGGAGATTGTCAAGTTCGCCGCGCTTGTTTAGAGCACCCGTCCACGCGAACAGCGTGGCCATGGAGTTGGTGGAAGTGGATTCACCTTCAAGATGCTTATAGTAATGCTTAGTAACAGTACCGTGGGCGGCTTCGTATTCAAAGTTGCCGTCGGGTGAAACGAGCACGCTCGTCATCATCGCGAGGGAACCAAACGCAGTCGCCACCATATCGCTCATCACGTCGCCATCGTAATTCTTGCATGCCCATATAAAGCCGCCATCGGAGCGGATTACGCGTGCTACGGCATCATCGATGAGGGTATAGAAGTACGCAAGGCCTGCCTTTTTAAAGCTATCCTTATAGTCCTTCTCATAGATTTCCTCAAAGATATCCTTAAAGCGGTGGTCATATTTTTTGGAGATGGTATCCTTTGCAGAGAACCAAAGGTCCTGCTTGGTAGAAAGCGCGTACTTAAAGCATGCATGCGCGAAGCTCTCGATAGAGTCATCCTTGTTGTACATGCCCATCAAAACGCCCGGGCCTTTAAAATCGAATATAGTCTCGTGCAAGAGTTCGTTGCCTTCCGCATCACGGAACATAATCTCCGCCTTACCCGCACCGGGTACGCGAAACTCCGTGCAGCGGTAGATGTCGCCGTAGGCATGACGCGCGATGGTGATAGGCTTTAACCAGTTGCGTACGGCGGGTTTGAGACATGGCAGCGTAATGGGTGCACGGAACACAGTACCGTCGAGAATAGCGCGGATTGTGCCGTTAGGGCTCTTGTACATGCGTTTTAGGCTGTACTCGCTCATGCGCTGCTGGTTCGGGGTGATGGTTGCACATTTTACGCCCACACCATATTTCTTAACGGCCTCTGCAGCCTCTACAGTGATATGGTCGTCGGTCTCGTCGCGGCGGCTTAGGCCCAGGTCATAATACTCGGTCTTGAGATCGATGTACGGCTCCAGAAGATTGATTTTGATCATCTTCCAGATGATCCTGGTCATTTCGTCCCCGTCCATCTCGACAAGAGGGGTGCGCATCTGTATCTTGGCCATCTCTAATCTCCTTTAATTACTTATGTTTTGTACCCTTGCGCGATTTATTCAGGATGTCCGAGCTATAGGCATAGGTGGACTCATTTTTCTGCGTCAGTGCTTTGTACGCATATTCTACGAGTTTATCCACCAGCTGACCAAAGCCCAACCCCATGGGTTCAAACAGGTAAAAAGCAAGCGAGCCGGGAATGGTGTTGATCTCGTTGACGTAAAGGTTTCCTTCACCGTCGATCATATAGTCCACACGCACCACACCTTTACACTCAAGCATGCTGAAAATTTGGAGCGTCCAGTTTTGTACTTTTTCGGTAAGTGCCTCACCAATCGGTGCGGGAATGCGCCGTGAAAGGCTTTCCATGCCCTTACCGCCTTTTTGGAGGTACTTTTTGTTGAAATCCAGCATATCGTCGGAATTCATAAAAAGCTCCCAACTTAAGGGCTGCTCGCACAGCGATACCGTAGCCTCGTCGCTATAACCTACGCATGCGCAGTTGATTTCGGTGGGCTTTGTAAGCGCACGTTCAATGAGAATCCGCCTGTCATAGCCCGCCGCTACGTCGATGGCCGAAATTAGCTCCTCCCTATTTTTCGCCTTGGTGATGCCGATAGATGAACCCAAGTTCGCGGGTTTTACGATGAGCGGATAAGATAGCTTTTCGGCGCGTTCAATCACTGCATCCTTATCCTTGCTCCACTCGCTGCGGCAGCAATAGACGCTCTCGAGCACATTTAGACCCATGCTCTTGAACACTTCCTTCATGACGATTTTATCCATGCCCACAGCGGAGCCGATAAGACCGCAGCTTGTATACGGCAGATTGGCAAGCTCAAAAAGTCCCTGCACGGAACCATCCTCGCCGTGTAAGCCATGCAGCGCCAAAAGCGCACAGTCAAGTTCGCAAACTTTGGCACTTTTTTTGAAGAGTCCCGATTCGAGCGAATAAAGCCCGTTCATGCCCGGTACTGCAGGAAAAAACACACGCGTCAACCCTTTTTGGTTGGGATCAAAATTACGATAGGTTTCAATTGATCTTAGCGGCTCACCCACGAACCACTCTCCCGTGCGGGAAATATAAACGGGAAATGCGTTGTACTTTTTTGTGTCGGCGTTTTCAAGCGCTTGCAGGCCGGTGATTACGGAAACGTCGTGCTCTGCGCTGCGGCTTCCGAAAATAATGCCAAGATGTATCATACGATGGTTCACCCCGATCTATTCGTCATAATTGTCGGGCAGGTCATTTTCAAAAAGCACGACCGCGCCCGGCTCGGTATGCTGTTTTAATAGCTCCGTAGCTTCCGCAAGGTTTTTTGCGTTTATGATGCGTTTCTCATCGAAACCTTTTTCCATAAGCCCTTCGCGGATGGGTGCTATATGCTTCCCCCCAACAAGGATGGCAATATCGACCGCTTCGGCCATGGCTTCTCCAAACGCGCGGTTGAGAGCGTCTTCCTCGCCGCCGAGCTCCACCATACCGGGCGTCACAATGATGCGCTTTCCGGAAAAGCTCTTGAGCACCTCAAGCGCTTCCTTGGAGCCCTCAGGATTTGCGTTAAATGCGTCATCGATTACGGTAACCGGGCCTTCAATGAGTTCGAGCCTATGCTGTACGGGCTTTAGGCGACCGATCGCTGCGGCTATCTCCTCAAGTGGGAGGCCCATGAGATACGCGAGCGCTGCAGCGCCCGTAACGTTTACTATGTTGTGCCTGCCTAACAGCTTGGTTTGGCAGCGCACGCTCTCGCCATTTTGTGCGAGAAGTGTAAAAAGCGATCCTTTGCCGTTTATGGAGATTTCCGAGGCCTTCATATAAAGATCGTCACCCTCTGTGCCGAAGAGGTATTTGTCTTTGAGTGCGCTTTTTTCGTACATCTCGCGGCATATCGTATTGTCGCCGTTGAAGAAGCATGCACCGTTTTCTACGATGCCCTCCGGGAGTTCGGATTTCGTCGCAACGACGGCTTCAAGTGACCCGAAGGTTTCAAGGTGCTGCTTGCCTACGGAGGTTACGATGCCATAAATTGGCTGCACAAGCTTGGTTAACTCCTTGATATCGCCCTTGTAACGTGCGCCCATTTCCGCTATAAACACATTGTGGTCGTCTGTTAGCTGCTCGCGTACCACGCGCGTAATACCCATGGGTGTGTTAAAGCTTCCCGGTGTATACAACACATCATACTTTTCTTTAAGAATCTCACCTAAGATAAACTTGGTGCTCGTCTTACCATAGCTTCCGGTGATACCGATCTTGATAAGATCATTGCGCCCCTTTAAAATGCGCCGCGCATCATTGAAGTACCACGACTTCACAGCCTCCTCAACAGGATACGTGATAAGCCATGCAAGGAACACAAAAAACGGCAAAAGTGCACCGGGCAGATAGCGAAGGCCGTACAGTAAGAGGTATGTATTCCAAGAAGGAACACCGTTTAGTGTAGGTGCCCCGGTAATAAAAAGTGATGCCGTAAATACTGCCGCAATTAAAAACAGTGCGACAATAAGCCGTTTTACACGGCCGGTATAGACAAGTGGCTTCTTCTTTTCCTTTTTACAATCGACTAAGTACATAAGAAGGAGAAGCAATACATACAGCGCGTCCGCCCCGATGTAGGCAATGTTGGCGATACCGGTGCCGTAATGTACCAAAAATGCGGCGGAAGAGCGGAGCGCAAGGCATACAAATCCGATCATGAAGAAGCTAAGCGCGTCGTTAAGATGCTTTTTGAGCCACTTTAAGTACATTTTCCCCTGATAGCTCTCAAGCTGAAGCATATGGATAAAAGGCAATGCGGCAAACACGACCGTGACGGCGGCGACCGCCCAGTATACATAAGTTGCGTAGGTCAAAACATCCATGAAATGTTTCCTCGATCTAATCTTTAAAAAGTACGCCCATCATGGCGCAAAAGCGAGGGTAGTCGTCCGCGTAGGAAAAGTGCCCCGCACCTTCAATTACGGCTAGCCCCGCGTTTTTCATGCGTTTTTTCATAAGTTCCGCCATGTAAAGCGGCGTATCGTTATCGTTCTCGCCCCAGACGAGAAGCGTTTCGTTTTCGACTTTATGGAGCCTGTCTGCAAGGTCACAATTTACCAGCCGCACGAAGGTCTGCCGCATAATACCGGAAGTGGCTTTGTAATCAGCACTGCCCGCATTCTTCTGCCTCTCAGAAAGCTTAAAAGTTCTGTCTAAAAACTTACATTTAGCTAAACGCTTCAGAAGCTTATAGGAATAAACCTTCACATAATATGTAAAGCTCCTTCTTGGCTTCACCCCGGCAGCGTCGATGAGCACAAGCTTATGAAACATGCGCTTATCCTCCGAGGCCAAATAGATTGCTACGCGTCCGCCGTGAGAATGGGCGATTACGTCGCAGCCGTAAATACCCAACTCCTCCGCAAATTTGCGGGTAACAGCTGCAAAATCCTCCACGCCCCAAGGCGTTTTGGGCTCCTCGCTCCCGCCAAAACCCGGGAAATCGAGCGCAACCGTTTCACGCCCCAAACGAAGCATGCAGTTGATAATAGAGCGCATAGCTTCTATAGAAGCGCCCCAGCCGTGCAAGATGAGCACGGGTTTTCCGCTCCCCTGCCGCTCGTAATGTAGGCGCAGACCGTCGATAATGGTTTCCAAATTTAACCTCTGGTTAATTCCCGCGCTTTTTCTCGCGGTTTTTTGCCACCCAACCGGGTATGTTTTTCTGATAAGCGCGCGCTATGGCAAGCGCGCCTGAAGGAACATCCTCGGTGAGTGTAGAACCGGCTGCGGTATAAGCGTTGCTGCCCACGGTGATTGGTGCAACAAGGTTGGTCTGGCAGCCCAAAAACACGTCGTCGCCAACGACAGTGCGGTGTTTTTTAAATCCGTCATAATTGACAACCACGCAGCCACAGCCTACGTTGACGCGCGCACCGATATCAGCATCGCCGATGTAGCTTAAATGCGGCAGCTTGGTATTTTCGCCGACAGTCGAGTTTTTAACCTCCACAAAATCGCCTACCTTGCAGCCGTTATGTATCTTTGTGTTGGGTCGCAAATGCACAAACGGCCCGGCTGTGACGAAATTTCCTATCTCCGTTTCGTTTGCAACCACGCTCTGGAGCACGCAATCGTTTCCGACAACCGTATCCTTCAAGCGGCAGCCGTCGAAGATTACACAGTTTTCACCAATCTTCGTTTTGCCCGATAATATCACATTGGGGTAGATCACTGTATCGCGGCCGATTTCGACATCCGGCGAAACGAGTATCTTGGTCGGGTCGAGCAGAGAGACACCCGCATCCAAATGCCGTGCGACAAGAAAGCTGTTCATAAGATAGTTGCATTCCCACAGCGAAGCGCGGTCACGCACGCCGATGCATTCATATTCGGAGGCAAACACATTTATGACCTTGAAGCCATTTTGGCGTACGCTCTCTAAAATCGAATCGATGCTGCCGGCAGCTTCCTTTAAAAACGCGAGATCCACGCAGCAGACGAGGCATTTTTGTGCTTCAAAATCCTCATCCTCCCCTTCGCGCTTTGCTACGAGCGCCGCGGCGGCGTTGCCGTTCGCGGCTTCGATAAGCCTTGAAAGGGTTTCTTTCTTCACAAGCGGAGCGCTGCCTGATACGATGAGTGCATAGCCCGTATCCTGCTCCGTCTGCCGCACAGCATAAGAAAGCGCAACAGCGGCTTGCGCGGCTGCGTCCACGCGGACAAAGTCCGCACGGTCCTTCAAATACGTCTCCACACGGTCCGCATCAAAGCCCGTAAGTACCACGCTCTTATGTTCCGAAACCTCTTGCACTGCATCGAGCACGTAGCCGAGCATAGGGCGAAAGCACACCTCATGCAGCGCGGTATGGCGCGCGGAGTTCATGGCGGTGTCTTCTTGAAATGCGAGGATAAACGCGGTTTTGGCTTTCATCTCTTACCTCATAAATAGGGAAACCCCAAAATCTCCCTTCTTATTGTAGGGTCGCACAAGGACGGCTGTCAAGGGAAGCAAGGATTGCATACACGTATATAATCCTTACTGCGCGTCCTTCTTTATCTCCCTTTCAACGATTTCATCAAGGACTTTTGCGGAGTTTAATATGAGGTCGGCACAGCCTGTTTCGGGCGTGCGGTATTTTGCCTTGAGCGCCTGACAGGAGGTACTTGAAAACACCTCGTTCATCCTTTGGAACCATTCTGTATTCAGTGCTTTGATGCGCGGGCCTTCATGCCCGCGGTCCTTTACAAAATGTGACGAGAGCACCATCACGCCGCCTGTCACGATACCGCATGTATCCTCTACTC
>JAEWZS010000151.1 GCA_023458355.1 Bacillota bacterium | reverse complement strand
TAAAACAGCCTATATGCAAGCACGACTGTGCCAAGTGTCGCGGTTGCCGCCGCAAACACCTTCATAAAGGGCAAATAGTATAGGTAAGGGTTAAACGACAAAAGCGTGAGCGTAAGGTACACATAAGAAAAAAGCGTACCGTTATAGAGGCAGTTCAGACTCTTTTTCATATTGTTCCCTCCTTATAAAGGATGGAAAACAGGTGCTTTTGCGCCGCTGCCTCGGTAAGCCCAGCACGTTCGAGTGCTTCATGTACGCCTGTTGCATCGCGGCGGAGCTTAAGCGCATTTTCCATCTCCTTTACCCAAATTTCGGGAGGTTCGTCAAGCGGGCAAAATAAAACATATTGTGTGGCTGCAACGGATTTCGTTATGTTACTGGATACAACGCAAGGCAGCGCTGCCGATTGCGCTTCCACAAGCACGAGTGGGAAGCCCTCAAACAGCGACGGGAGTACAAGTGTGTCAAAAGCCTGCAAAAGTGCTGCGACATCCTTCCGAAACCCCAAAAAGCGGATGCTTTCCGATAATCCTAACTGTGCGGCGTATACCAAAAGCTCGTTATAAAGTTCCCCGTCCCCCGCTATTAAAAGCATAGAGTCTCTATGCTTACGATGAAATGCGGCAAACGCATCGATCAGAAACCTTTGGTTTTTAACGGGGACGAGCCGCCCAATGTGCCCAATTACGGTTTTCTCCTCCACGTTAAGGCTTTGCCGCATCGCACGGCGTATGCCGCTATCGAAGCGGAATTTCTCCGTATCCGCACCGTTTTTTATAACGACGAGACGGTCGCCGATATTGCCGTACAGCCAATCCCCTGCTTCTTTTGTAACAGCGGCGCACACGTCGCAAAGCTTTACGAGCTCTGAGCGGTTAACTCCATGCAACAACCTATGTGCAAAACGCACAATGCCGCCGCGACTCTCAAACGAAACGCTGTGGCTGTGGCAGATAATCCTCGCGCTTGTATGCTTTTTTGCAAGCCTTATAACGCTTATATCGCTGGCGGAAGAAATATGAAGCCATATCGCGTCGTAAATGTGGCCTCGTTCCAAAAAAAAGCGACGTTTATCAAGATAGCTCCTTAATGGTGCTTTCCCACGCCGCGCAACGTGAAAAACACCTACGCCCATATCTTTGAGTTCTTCTTCATAGGCGCAACGTTCGGAGGATGTTAACACATCAAAGCGCAAGGGCAGTTTTTGTAATGCCTCAATGGATCTATATAAAAAAGTCTCAATACCGCCCGCTTCGGGCGACATCCCAACAGCAAGCACGCGTTGATAATCCAAACCGTATTCCTCATTATCTACTTTGTTTTGCCCTAGCGAATAAAAACGGAAGCGAGCTGCTTACCGTGTGTACGGTACGTCCTAACAGTAGAATTGCCGCTTCGTTTTTTGATTTAAGCACGCGTAAGGCCGCACGTGCCAAACGCCCCTCCGGTTTTGCATAGGGCATGAGCTCTCGGTATAGCTCATCCGTTATGAGTTCCTTTACAAAGCTTTTCCGCGCTTGCAGGCTCCTATTCGCGCGCTTATCGCAGTTTCGCTCCAACGCGGAAAGTATAAAGCGCGCATATACGGCACCCAAAACCTGCTTCACGTTTTCGTCATACATGCCCCAGCTCTCGTACTGTGACTTCAATAGTCGAACGCGCTCCATGTGAAGCGCATAATAGTCCGGCGCAAATTTAGCAGTAAGGCTGTCACCGCCTCGCTTTTTGTAGTGGTAAGGTGCTGTTATGAGGCAATTGAGACTTTGTGCATCCATAAAAAAGTCTACATTGAAACGTATATCCTCTATGAGCTTCACGTTCTTAAACGTAAGCCCCTTTTCCTTAATAAAGGCAAGCTCGTAGGCCTTGTTACAGGCGTAGCCGTAAAGTGAAGCTTGCTCAATCAAGATAATCTCGCGTCTTAAATTTTCATCGCGCAGATTAACCTCGCGGTATATTACCTCGTGTGTAGACTTCAACCGCCCGTTTTTATCGTAGTATTCCTCGCACATGCCAAACATCACCGCCTGCGCCGGTTCGTTTTTTAAGGAGTTGTATAGGCTTTTTAGTAGAGTCTTGTCAATGGTATCGTCCGAATCCATAAAGCAAACATATCTGCCGCGCGCCAAGGTAAGCCCCGCATTTCGCGCTCCGCTCAAGCCTTCGTTTTTCTTTAAGTGTACGACCCGTACCCGCACATCGCTGCCTTCTATTGCATCGCAAATAGCGCCGCACATATCGGGACTGAAGTCATCGATCAGCAGCAGCTCAAAATCGGGAAATGTCTGCTCCAAGACGCTTTGTGCTGCCAACTTAAGGTAGTTTTCTGTCCTATAGACGGGCATGATGACGCTGAAAAATGGTTCCATCAGCGGTTTGCCTTAAGCGTCGCAAATAGCCGCGCGTTTTTTCGCTTAACGCGCGTGATAACGCGGCTTTGGATAAGAGCAAGGCTCGCGCTTTTCAGACGATAGGGTATCAGCATCGCTTTTAACAATGCCGATTTAGGCCTTGCATATTTAAGAGAGGCCTTTAGCCGGCGCGATGACAGCATTTTTCTGACGTGGTTAAACTTCTGTCGCTCTGTCAATGTGCAGTTTTTGTTGGTAAGGTTTTCCACGCAGCCGATTAGCCGCTCCACATACCTTCTCGCAATGAATTCGCGGCTTTTGTTGTCGCGCAACCCCCAGTCGTTATACAGCGCGATGAGCCAACCGTGCTCTTCCTCGCGTTTTTCGTATAAGCTTTCGACATATTTTGCCGTTTCAGATTCCGACCTTGCGCGGAGAAAATGATAAAACCTGTCTTGCATTACCGCAACGCGCTCAATATCGCGGACCACCGAGATATTGAAAGGAAAATCATCCCAGAGTGTCTTTGGATAGCGAAGGTGGTTTTCTTCAATATAGCTTCTTAAATATAGCTTGTTCCATGGAGTATAGAGAAGGTTTTTATCAAACAGAGCATAGGCGTTTTTACGAAAAGCCTTCTTGGTATCATACACAGCATTCGGCGCGTAAACAGCCTGCGAGTGGTATTCCTTTTCGCCAACATAGGTATCGATATAATACCCCGCAATCACGAGCTGCGCATTTGTTTCCTCCGCGAGCTCGTACATACTCTCAAGCATGTTTTCTTCCGCGTAGTCATCGCTATCCATGAAATAATAGTACTTGCCGCGCGAAACATCCATGGCGGCATTTCTCGCGCTCGGTGCACCGCCGTTTTCCTTGTGTATCACGCGCACGCGAGCATCTTTTTGCCCGTATTCGTCACAAATTGCCCCGCAGTTGTCGGGGCTGCCGTCGTCCACAAGAAACAGTTCGAAATCGGAGAAAGTCTGCGCGAGCATACTGTCCACAGCGTACCTTAACTGCGCCTCCACTTTGTATACGGGTATAATCACGCTGATTTTGGGGTCTTCAATATTCACGTTAACTCCTTTCTTGAAAGTGCGAGTGCGGCTGCAACGGTCTTGTCCATATCGAGGTAGGTGTACTTCGCGAGCCTCCCTCCGAACAAAACATCCTCCTCTTCGTCGGAAAGCTTTTCATAGCGCTCGTAGAGCATTTTGTTTTCTTCGTCATTCACGGGGTAGTAGGCTTCCGCCCCCAAAGACCATTCCAGTGGGTATTCACGCGTTACGTACGTATAGGGCTGTACTTTAAACTCAAAATGCTTGTGCTCGATGACGCGCGTATAGGGGGTATCGGCATCGGTAAAATTCATCACCGCCACACCTTGGTAATTTTCCTTATCCAACCGCTCGGTTTCAAAGCGAAGGCTCCTATAGGAGAGGGCACCAAAGCGATACTCGTAAAACGCGTCGATCGGCCCTGTATACAAAACACGCTTGCTCAACCGCATGAGTACGTCTCTCTGCAAATTAAAATCCGTGTTCAGCATAAGCGTGCATCCCGCTAAGAGCTTTTGAATGATTGCGTTATAGCCCTCCACGGGAATGCCCTGATAGGGATCGGAAAAATAGTTGTTGTCAAACGTATACCGCACGGGAAGCCGCTTTATGATAAATGCCGGGAGCTTATCACAGCTTCTCCCCCACTGCTTTTCCGTATAGCCCTTTACAAGCTTTTCATAAAGGTCGCGCCCGACGAACGTAATCGCCTGCTCCTCCAAATTTTTAGGTTCACCCTTTGTCTCGCCGCGCTGTTCCTCAATTTTTTTCTTAGCTTCCTCCGGTGTTCTTACACCCCACATTTGGTAAAAGGTGTTCATGTTGAAGGGGAGGTTGTATAATTCCCCTTTAAAGTTGGCGACGGGGTTGTTTTGGAAGTGGTTAAACGGTGAGAGCGCGTTCATATAATCCCAAACCTCCTTATCGGACGTGTGGAAGATGTGCGCGCCGTAAGTGTGTAGGCGTATCCCATCCTTTTCCTCGCAGTAGACATTGCCGCCCGCATGCGCGCGACGTTCTGCAACCAAAACGGATGCACCACGCTTTTTCGCCTCATGGGCGAACACCGCGCCGAAAAGCCCGCTTCCGACGATAAGCCAGTCGTAAGCCATAATGTATCCTCCTATCGGTTTTCACTTAAGCCCTCGGTGCTTTCGCGTGTAAACAGCACCTTGAGCGTAGACAGCATGAGCTTCACATCGAGCATTAGCGAGCAATGCTCGATATAGATAAGGTCCATCTTTACCTTATCCTCGAAGGTGGTGTTGTATTTGCCGTAAATCTGTGCGTAACCGGTGAGCCCGGCTTTCACCTTAAGGCGATAACGGAACTGAGGGAACTCCTTTTCTGTTTTGTGAAATATCTCCGGCCGCTCTGGCCTCGGCCCCACAACGGACATTTCTCCCTTAAGCACATTCCACAATTGCGGCAGCTCGTCGATGCGAAGCATGCGGATAATCTTCCCCACACGGGTAATGCGCTCGTCGTTCTTTTTTGCAAGCCGCGCCCCGCCAAAGCGTTCCGCATCCTCAAGCATGCTTCGAAACTTCACTATGGTAAACACTTTTCCGTCTTTTGTGAGCCGTTTTTGCTTATAGAGAACTTTCCCGCCGTCCTCTATCTTGATGGCAGCGGCTACAATAAGAAGAAGCGGGCTCGATACGATAAGCCCCGTGCCGGCAAACAAAATGTCCACCACGCGCTTCATAAGCCTTTGCTCAATGGTAAGCCCGCGGTTTTTTAAAAGCAAAGTTGCAGAATCTCCGATGAAGATATCGTGCGCGAGATGCACCATGATATCCTGCATGGCAGGCATGAGATACAGCCGCTTGCCGTGCTCGAAGCAGTAGTCGAGAAGCCGGAGCCGAAGGTGGAAGTCAATCTCTCCGAGTACAACGCAGGGGTAGGCGTTGATCTTCTTTGTGATTTCTTCATACCCCTCGGACTCGGAACATACGAGCGCAACAAAACGATGTCTTTTAGGGCGATTAAATTTTTTTATGATTGCGGTGTCGGACTTATTTATACCTTGGATGAACACGGCGTTTCTGGCTGGATAAAGCTTGAAGTAGATGTCATCTGCCATCCAAAACAAGGCGCTGCATAAAAAAATCTGCGATACGCTCAACAATACAAGAGGCCAGAAGTCGAGCATTTTCCTTGCGAGAAGGCTTAAAACGCAATAGGCAGCGAAGTTCGTAACAAATACTGTAAGTGCATAGGAAAATACAAGCTCCTTTAAGGGCAAAGCACCTACTTTAAAACAGTTGTACACCGAGGCGAAAACAAGGAAAAGAAATGCGTAAAACAAAAGTAACAGCACATTTCCGCGGAAATAAAATAAGGATACACCGTAAAAATCGAAAATTACATAGCCAAATGCTGTGATCGTAGCGAGCACAATTAAGGCTTTTGCTGTGAATACCGCAGTTTTTTTGAATTCTCTGGGTGATGCCTTCTTCATTTGTATCCGCCGTGCACCGTATTTGTTTAAACCATCCAAAACCTATTCTAAGTTCAAACAGGCTCCCGCATGATTAGTATTGGATTTGCAGCAGTCCGCGTATGCGCTTCTTTTATGCGTATACTTGCCTAAAACCGCACAAACTTGTAAAACGGCAATGCCATTGAGCAAATGCGGAGGATGAAATATGGAGCAAAACAACCGGCAAAAACAACAACGCAAAAAACGTTCGGTAGGCACGAAAATCGCGCTTGGGGCGATGCTCGCGCTTTTGGCCTTACTTCTTATTTTGAGCGGCTGGCTATATAAAATTTATGCCGAGGGCAAACAAAGCCTCAACAACACCGTACGTGAAACGCCTGAGCCTGATGAACCGTATATTTCCCCCTCGGAGATGGTTACCGTTTCTCCCGATGAGTTGGGCGCAAACGAGGACTTGAACAAGGAGTGGCGCAACATACTTCTAATTGGGAGCGACTCGCGAAACGGTAAAAGTTACGGCCGCTCGGATGCGCTGATCATCGCCTCCATCGAAACCAAGACCGGCGAGGTGAAGCTTACCTCTCTCATGCGCGACATTTGGCTCGAGATACCGCGAAAGGGTAAGGATAAGCTAAATGCAGCTCTCGCCTACGGTGGGCCTTCGCTCGCCATAAAGACCGTAAATGAAGCATTTTCCATGAACATTAAGGAATACATATTTGTGGATTTCGTAGGCTTCCCTTATATCATCGATAAAATTGGCGGTATCGAATTGAACATCGAGAAGAAGGAGCTTAAATACCTCAACGAGACCATCGATGACCTCAACAAGAAAAACTATCCTAAGGGGACAGATTTCTCTCCTTTAGAGAAATATGGTGAAAACACCCGCCTCACTGGCATGCAAGCGCTTGCCTACGCTCGGATTCGTCACGCAGACAGCGATTTTGAGCGCACGCAGAGGCAAAGGAATGTATTAATCGCCATCTTCAAAAAGGTAAAATCTAAAGGCTTCTCATTAAACCTGGCCGAAAGCGCAGCAGCAATCTTGCCGAGTGTCGAGACGAATATGACGCTTTCTGATCTTATCAAAATAGGCGGCATAATCATCGGAAGCGATCTCGATACATTAAAGGAGCTTCGCATCCCCATCGACGGTAGCTACAAAAGCGGCAACTATAACGGCGTTTATTCCATACGGCCGGATTTTGAAGAAAACATTACCGCTCTGCGGAAGTTTATTTACGAAGAGTAAGAGGAGCACCCTCCAGCAATATATCTTTACAGCTCCGCATTTTTCTTGAATGCGGAGCTAATTTGTGTGATACTGTACACAACATATTGGGGAGATTTTGTAAATGAATAAAGTCATTGAAGTGAGCGGCCTTAAAAAGAGCTATGGTGCGGTGCAGGCTGTAAAGGGCATCGACTTTTACGCAGAGCGCGGCAAGCTGTTCGCATTTTTAGGCCCCAACGGAGCAGGAAAATCCACCACAATCGATATGCTGTGCACCATTCTAAAGCCCGATAACGGTGAAGCGTTTATCTGCGGTCACGCTTTAGGGAAAGAGGATGCCGCCATACGCGCATCCATAGGCGTCGTATTTCAAAACAATCTGCTCGACCCTATCTTGACCGTGAAAGAAAACATACTGACTCGAGGCGCTCTTTACGGCAAGTCCGGCGCTGCGCTTAAAGATGCCGCGCTTTGGGCAGCCAAGGCCGCAGACGCTACAGATTTTTGGCTCAGGCCTTACGAGAAACTCTCAGGTGGTCAAAGGCGCAGGGCGGATATTGCCCGGGCACTCGTAAACGCGCCTGAGCTGCTTTTTTTAGACGAACCCACCACGGGGCTTGATCCTCAGACGCGCAAGAAAGTTTGGGAACGCATTCAAAGCTTGCAGAAGGAAACAGGCATGACCGTGTTTTTAACAACGCATTATATGGAGGAAGCTGAGGAGGCGGATTATGTAATCGTAATCGACGACGGTCTCATCGCCGCGCGCGGTACGCCTACAGAGCTTCGCCAAAAGTACGCAAGCGACTTAATTAAGCTTTTCCCGCTCGATGAGAGCGCGCTTATTTTAGCACTCCACGAGCTGAACATTGAATTTACCAGTGCCGGTGACAGGCTCGTTGTGAAGGTCCCCTCTACCATGGACGCGCTGCCGCTTCTTGAGCGCGTTAAGCCATACCTAAGAGGTTTTGAGGTATTAAACGGAACCATGGATGATGCTTTTATAGGCATCACGGGAAAGGAGATCAGAGAATGAGCGCGCTGATACTTCGCGATTTACGCATATACTTCCGCGACCGGCTTTCGGTTTTCTTTTCGTTGCTTTCGGTCATCATTACGTTCTTGCTATACCTGCTCTTTTTGGGCGACGTGTGGTCGAACGGATTACCCGATGTGGATGGTGCACGCGCTATGATGGACAGTTGGATCATGGCGGGACTTATTACGATTGCGTCTGTTACAACAACGCTGAGTGCTGCAACCACCATGGTGGACGACCGTGCGCGAAAAATAAGGAAGGACTTTGAAGCCTCCCCCATATCGCGTTCCGGCCTCGCGGGAAGCTACATACTTTCGTCGTTTTTGGTGGGCGTTCTTATGACGCTTATTCAACTCGTTCTCGCTGAAGTTTATATCGTGATGCGGGGCGGCGAGCTTTTAAGCCTTGTTGCCTTTTTAAAGACATTCGGGATCATTCTTTTAAGCGTACTCGGCAGCACCGCGTTTTTTATCTTTCTGTTTACGCTTCTCAAAACCAGTGCCGCAGTAGGTACAATCAGTACACTCGTTGGCACGCTTATTGGCTTTTTAACGGGCATCTATATTCCTATAGGCCAATTGCCCACTGCCGTGCAAGGAATCGTCAAGCTTCTTCCTGTCTCCCATACAGCTGCTTTATTGCGCCAAGTGATGATGGAGAATCCGATTCAAAAGGTGTTTGCAGGCGCGCCGATTGAAGTCATGCACGAAGTGCTGGACGGATTTGGTCTTCAGTTTTCCATAAACGGCAGCGTGGTCCCCGCTTATGTAAGCGTAATCATGATTGCTGCTTCGGGTGTGGTCTTCTTTGCCCTGTGCGTATGGGGTATTATGAAAAAAGAAAAATAACATCGGATTGGGAGGCATTATGCTTGAATTACCGGAAAGCTATGTTTTCTCTGCACAGCTAAACAAAGTGCTCGCAGGTAAAACCGTTGTTTCCTGCTTAGCCAACTCTACACCGCATGGCTTTGCTTTTTATGCGGGCGACCCGGCACTTTATCCGCTGATGCTCACCGGCAAAAGGATCCTTTCCGTATCGCCATCGGGCGGGCTTATCGAGTTTGACTTTGGCGATATTGCGCTTACGCTCGGTGACGGCGTTACGCCTAAATACTTCGCACCAAATGAAAAGCTGCCAACGAAGCACCAGCTTCTTTTAACGTTTGATAATGGCGCGTCTTTAGCGTGCACCATACAGATGTACGGCGGCATGTATGCGTTTTTGAAGGAAACATACGATAACTTCTACTACCGCGTAACCAAGAAAAAACCTTCCCCTCTTGATGAGGCGTTTGACCGTGCGTATTTTGACAGCCTTATATCCGAGGTCAAACAGAGCTTAAGCGTTAAAGCATTTCTCGCTACGGAGCAAAGGATCCCTGGCTTGGGCAATGGCGTTTTGCAAGACATTTTGTTTAACGCAGGCCTCTCACCAAAAACCAAGCTGAATGCGCTAGATGACGCGCAAAAGCAGCTCTTATTTGAAAGTGTAAAACAAACACTTGCCACCATGACCAAAGAAGGCGCACGCAACACCGAAAAAGACGTATTTGGAAGCTTTGGCGGCTATAAGACCATACTTTCAAAAAACACATGGCAGTACCAATGCCCGCGGTGCGGGGGCTCAATCGTACGTGAAGCGTACATGGGCGGCAACGTGTATTATTGCACCAATTGTCAGAGGTAGTTCATGGGTTCTATACGAATCGTCAACATGACGGAATTAGATGAAAAGCAACTATTGGAAGCAGCCGATCTACTCCATAAAAGCCTAAGTGAGGGTTGGCCCACGTTTGAAGAGGCGCAAGAGGAAATCCGAGAACGATTGATCCCGGAAAATACGCTTCTAGCGGCGGTCGAAAACGATGCGGTGCTGGGTTTTGGCGGTATATTGCCAAGCTACGGCGGCAATATGTGCGAGCTTCACCCTCTCGCGGTTCGCGAGGATATGCGTAAAAAAGGTATCGGCACAGCCATTGTACATGCGCTTGAGGAGGCGGCACGGCAAAATGGCGCTTACACAATGTGGCTCGGCGCGGATGATGAAAGGGAAAAGGGTGAAACCTCCCTCGCGAACGTCGATCTTTTTGATGATCTGCCCGGCCGCATCAAAAACTTTCAAGCAGGCACGCACCAAACCGCATTCTATCTTAAGCTCGGATATCAGATAATAGGCGTAATGC
>JAEWZS010000150.1 GCA_023458355.1 Bacillota bacterium | reverse complement strand
GGTACATTCCGCCTTGCAAATTCCAACCTTCCCGCGGGGGTCAACGCGTCGTATTTAAGCTACCTAATTACGCAGATGAACGCGACCTATCAAGCGCTAAGTCCCGCGCAGAAGGCGCAGCTCCTGGTCGTAGGAATGGCGTATGACCCGGTGCGCGACGGCGTTGTTGTACAAATCACCAATTTGAGTGCCGACAAGATACAGCTTTTCAAGACCTTGGTCAGCTCGTGGCCGTACCTGCAGTTTGATACCCCGCAGTACTATTTACGCTGACGCGTTTCACAAAAGTGCTCTACAGCACTTTTGTGAGGTTGCACGCTTTACCTAAAATGCTTCACATTTCCACTCTACGGGTACTACTGATGTTGCCTTCGGCAACAAATAAGGTTGCGGGCGGTAAAGCGTGAGAGGTACAAAAGCCTACGGCTTTCATCCGTTTTGACGCACGCAAGGCCGTAGGCCTTGGCCAACGCGAGGCCGTAGGCTGAGGCCCGAAGGGCTCCAGCTCTGCTGGACGTGAAGGGCTCCGGCGTCGCCGGACGCGCATGTCGTCAAAGCCGGAAGGACATCAAGGGGTGCGCCCCTTGATAATCCCCAAAGCTAGTAAAAAAGACGCCTCGTGAGGCGTCTTTTTGCTATACTGTGTTAATCGTGAACCCGCATCGCAACCTCTTTGTTGATGCGTGCGAGGAAAGCAACGAGTGCCATTTTGCCGATGTCGCCATCCTTGCGGGAGCGTACGGCAACGACTCCTTCTTCCACTTCCTTGTCACCGACGACCAGCATGTAGGGGACTTTCTGCATCTGTGCCTCGCGTATTTTGAATCCGATTTTTTCATTGCGGTAGTCGCGCTCAACGCGAATACCGTATGCTTCAAGCTCCTTACAGAGCGATTCTGAATATTCGCGCGCGCGGTCCGTAATGGGCATTACCTTTACCTGTACCGGTGCGAGCCACGTGGGCAGCGCGCCCGCATACTTCTCGATGAGGAGGGCGAGCGTGCGCTCGTAGCAGCCGATGCTTGTGCGGTGGATGACGATCGGGTACTTCTTCTCGCCGTCGCTGTCGGTATATAACATGCCGAAACGCTCTGCGAGCTGGAAGTCGATCTGAATGGTGATGAGGGTATCTTCCTTGCCGTGTACGTTTTTAATCTGGATGTCGAGCTTGGGGCCATAGAAGGCGGCCTCGCCGTCTGCTTCCTTAAACGGCACTTTCAGATCGTTGAGTATGGTGCGCATAACGCTTTGCGTCGCCTCCCAGTTTTCCTTGGAGCCGATGTACTTCTCACGGTCGTTCTCGTCCCACTTGGAGAAGCGGTAGGTGACATCGTCCTCAAAGCCCAACGTTTCTATCATGTATTTAGCCAGGTCCAAACATCCCTTAAACTCTTCCTCGACCTGGTCGGGGCGACAGGCAAGATGGCCTTCTGATATGGTGAACTGGCGAAGGCGAATAAGCCCGTGCATCTCGCCCGAGGATTCGTTGCGGAAAAGCGTAGACGTTTCGTTGTAGCGAAGCGGCAAATCGCGGTAGGAGCGCGAACGGTTGAGGTAGGCCATGAACTGGAACGGGCAGGTCATGGGGCGAAGTGCAAACACCTCAGCCTCCTCGTCGTTCGCGTCGCCCATGATAAACATGCCGTCGCGGTAGTGATCCCAGTGACCGGAGATCTTATACAGATCGCGTTTGGCCATGAGAGGGGTTTTGGTGAGATGATAGCCGCGCTTTTGCTCCTCATCCTCCACGAAACGCTGCAAAAGCTGTATAACACGCGCACCTTTGGGGAGTAGGATGGGAAGACCTTGGCCTATTACATCTACTGTAGTGAAAAGCTCGAGTTCACGGCCAAGCTTGTTGTGGTCGCGCTTTTTTGCTTCCTCCAAGGCTAAAACATATGCATCCAGATCGGCCTTTTTTTCAAACGCCGTACCGTAAATACGCTGGAGCATTTTGTTTTTCTCGCTGCCGCGCCAATAAGCACCCGCAACGTTTAAAAGTTTTATGTTTTTAATCTTAGAGGTTGTTTCCACATGCGGGCCTGCGCAAAGATCCACGAATTCGCCCTGCTTATAAAAGCTGATAACAGCGTCCTCGGGTAGGTCCGAAATGAGCTCTACTTTATAAACCTCGCCCTTTTCGCGCATAAATGCGATGGCTTCCTCGCGGGGCATTTCAAAGCGTTCTAATTTAAGATCTTCGGCAGCTATCTTTTCCATTTCCTTTTCAATGGCCGCAAAATCTTCAAACGAGAATGTATCAGGCGCGTCGAAATCGTAGTAGAAGCCGTTTTCTATTGCGGGACCGATAGCGAGTTTTACATCCTTATACAAGCGCATCACAGCTTGCGCGAGGATGTGCGAGGCGGTATGGCGGTAGGCATGGCGGCCTCCGTCATCGTCAAACGTTAAAAGCTTTAAACTGTGGTCGCCATGAAGCGACATGGATGCGTCGGTAAGCTTGTTGTCAATTTCTGCGGCAAGTGTAGCCTTTTTCAGGCGTGGGCTGATGCTCTCTGCGATATCGAGCGCACTTAGACCGTCGGCGTACTCACGTACCGAGCCGTCCGGAAAAGTAATTTTCATATTCATAATCCTCCAAAACAAAAATTTATGGTAAAAATAAAACCGTCTCTGACAATTGTCAGGGACGGACAGTTATATCCGCGGTTCCACCCTATTTGGAAAAACCCACTTTATATGGCTTAACGCGCCATGGACGTTTGCGGTCGCAAGGGCGGTATTCCCAATTCCTTTAGCATCAGGCGCTTCCAGCCAACGGCGCCATTCTCTTACCATGCATTGTAGGACGGTACTAAACCTCGGTCTACCCGCAACTATATGGATTTAGCTTGATTGTAAGCTTATGGTGTCATCTTGTCAAGCTGCGTTTTTAGCAAAAAAGCGTTCCAACATTTTCAACATAGTGCGTTTGAGTTTTAGGAGCATACTAGTTCCGTGACTGCACGGGTGCGCCGAAAACAGCATATCATGCAGAAGGATTGGATGGTGACGTGAATGGCGGTGCGCACCGTGAGTACTTACGAATACGAGGCCGATATACCGAGGCTTATCAAAAGAAGGCTGAAAAAGCAGGGTGTCTCGTTAAGCTTGCGCGAGAGCGAGAGCAAAAAAACAGCCTCTGCGCAGCTTGAGACCGATGCGGATATGGATGCGTGGTGCGCGGCGATAGCCGAGGTACTTCTTTACGATATCGCGCATTTTGAACTTGCACGGCTTGTTAACGACCTTCCCATTTCGCTTGAACAGAAAAAACTGGCACTCCCGGAGGCAATTAAGAGCGCGCGCAGTGTGGGCACGCCTCAGTTGCTTAAACGGGAGATTGCACAGCATTATGAAGAA
>JAEWZS010000149.1 GCA_023458355.1 Bacillota bacterium | reverse complement strand
CCCTGCAGGGTGGCGCGCCTTTTACAAGTGAAGGAATTTTTAGCCTGCCGCGGCCTTGTTATGGAGGATGAGCCGGAGTATACCGTTGTTTTAAAAGACAGCTCCGGTTTTATCGCCGCCACGGGATCACTTTGCGGTGCGGTCGTGAAGTATGTGGCGGTCGCAGACGAGGCTTTAGGCGAAGGGGCATGTGCGAGAGTTCTGAGCGAGCTTGTTTCACACGCTTACCGAAACGGCAATACGCATCTTTTTCTGTTCACGAAGCCCGAAAACGAGCGCATGTTTACCTCACTCGGGTTTTATGAGATGGCAAGTACAAAAGATGCCCTCATGATGGAAAACAAAAAGAACGGGCTTTCCCGCTTTCTTTCTGAGCTTGATCACGGCGAGCTTACGAACGCCGGAGCTGTGGTGGTGAATTGTAACCCCCTGACAAACGGGCATATGTACCTTATGGAAACGGCTTTAAGTTTATGCTCGGAGCTTCATGTGTTTGTGGTATCGGAGGATCGCTCGGAATTCCCAAGCGATGTTCGTTACGACCTTGTGAAGCGAGGCACAGAGCATTTAAAAAATCTCTATGTGCATCATGGCGGGCGCTACATCGTTTCCTCCGCTACGTTCCCGGCGTATTTTTTAAAGGATAAAAACCGCACGGAAGACATAAAAGCCGATCTTGACATAACGCTTTTCGGTATGCGTGTCGCACCCGCGCTTACAATCAAAAAGCGCTTTGTGGGCACGGAGCCTTATTGCACGGTGACAAACGCCTATAACATGCGTATGAAGGTGCTTCTGCCCACATGGGGCGTACATGTTACAGAGATTGAAAGAAAGGATGGTATAAGCGCAAGCGAAGTCCGCCGCTTGATGCATGCGGGAAAACTCGATGAAATAAAGCCGCTTGTGCCACAGGTCACCTATGACTATATCGTTAGTCACACTTGATACTATGCTCGATGCGCGGGAAAAGCGCGCTAATCGGCAGCTTGAAATCATCAAACAATACAACAGCCCCCTTGTTTGCCTCACTATGAATATCGCAGGTGAAGTAAAGCGTTCGGGGCTTATTGACTTTGCATTTTATGAAGGCATGCACCGTGTGCTGAGCATGGGTGCGCCTGTTTTTTATGAGATCGTACGCGCACCTTCGGGCATGGAAGGCTACTTTGTGTTTTCTGAGGAAGCGGAAAAGCTGAAGAACTTGTGCATTGCGGCAGAGGATTTTGACGAGGTCGGCAGGCTTTTTGACATGGATGTTTTAAAAACCGACGGCAAAAAGCTTTCGCGCACCGACTCGCGCCGCTGCCTTCTTTGTGATTTTGATGCCGCCTCGTGTGCGAGGAGCCGCGCGCACGGACTTGATGCGGTCATAGAACGCACAAACGCCATACTCCTTGCATTTGCTGCGAGCGTGCATGCCAACGCTGCAAAAAATGCGCTTTTAAGCGAGGTACGCACAACGCCTAAGCCCGGGCTTGTGGATCAAAACAACTGCGGCGCACACAACGATATGACCATAATGACCTTCGAGCAAAGCGCGAACGCACTGTTGCCTTATTTTAAGGCTGCCTTCGAGATAGGTGCTGAGGAGGGAATGCCCTGCCAAAAGACGATGGCAAGGCTTCGCAAGCGCGGCATATTGGCAGAAAAGGAAATGTATCTGGCCTCGGGAGGTGTTAATACCCACAAGGGTGCGATCTACACGCTGGGGGTTTTACTTGCAGGCCGCGGCATGGCGCTTTCTCAGAGCGGCGACTTCTTCGAGCATGCATCGGCTCTGTCAAGATGCGACCTAAGTGAGGCATACCGCCTGGCGAAAGATAACCCGCTCACGCATGGCGACCATGCGTATATGCGCTATGGTGTAAGGGGGATACGCGGCGAGGCGGAAGACGGATTTCCCGCCGCACGCAGAGCACAGGCGTTGCTAAAGTATTATGAAGCGTGCGGGTATTCAAAAAATGATGCAGGTGTATTGACGCTTCTGAGAATATTGAGCGAGCTGCAGGATACAAACCTTTTACACCGCGGCGGACTGGCGGGGTTAAACTATGCGCAGCACCGTGCATACGAGGTGAACATGCTCCCGGAAAAGGAACGCATAGAGGCAGCGCGAGAGCTCGATGAGGATTTTATACAACGAAACTTAAGCCCGGGCGGCTGCGCGGACGTTCTCGCAACGGGGTATTTTCTCCGCGAGATAGATCATATGGAGTTTACGCAATAGGTATAATTCGGAAAGCTTTGATTGCTTTTTACTTCCAAGCATTCAGCCACTTTTTTGAACGGTAACGCCACAGCGAAATAAGGCCGCGTACCACAAGGTCCGATACCATGGCGATCCACACGCTCATAAGCCCTAGATTCGTCGTTGCAAGTAAAATCGCCGCAATGCTCAAGCGCACAACCCACATGCCTATGATGCTGATGTAAAACGGCCATTTCGTGTCGCCTGCGCCGCGAAGCACGCCGGTTATGACCATGCCGAGTGCCACGAACGGCTGCGCGAACGCCTCCACACGGAGCACGGAACCGCCAAGGACCACGACCTCCTTATCGGGCGTGAACAGCGATACCAAAAATTCCGAACCGAAGTATAAGAAAACGCCCATAATGGTGAGAAACAAGAATCCGCCCCATGTGCAGTATTTGGCATAGCGCTCTGCAAGCGGTTTTTTATTGGCACCGAGTGACTGCGAAATAAGCGTTGTTGCAGCTGCGGAAAAGCCGTAGGCGGGCATGTAGCTGACAGCCTCCGCCGTGATGGCAAGGTAGTGTGCCGCGAGCGGCACCGTACCAAGACCTGTCACCATGGCGGTGATGACGATTTGGCCGGCTGATATCGAACCTCGCTCAAACGCCACGGGCGTACCAAGACGCGCTACAGTCTTTAAAAGAGGAAAATCGGGCCTGTAATCACCACGCATTGGGATGTGGATGGGCAGGCTTTTTTTTGTAAACAGCACCCGCACAAGCATTGTGCCAGTAAATGTCATGGCAACGGCTGTTGAAACGGCCGCACCTGAAACGCCTAAGCCTGCGCCGGGCAATGTGAAGGAAAACCCGAACAGGTTTACCTCGCGGCTTGGGTAGATGAGGAACAGATTTAAAAGTGCATTGATGATGTTCATCGTCACATTGTAGAAAAGAGGCGTGCGCGTATCACCCGCGCAGCGGATGATGTTCGAGCAGACGTTAACGGCGAGGCTCATAAGATACACAGAGCTCGTGATACGAAGGTAGCTTGTAGCGTCCTTCCAAAGCACAGGATCGGCATTTAGCCATACAGGCAGCCCGCCCGCAATCGACTGCATCAAAAGCGTTGCGATAAGCCCTACAAAAAGCGTTGCCGTAAGGGACTGACGCACGGCCTTTTTTGCCCCTTCAATATCCCCTTCGCCGATACGTCGGCCTACGAGTACCGCAAAGCCTATGCC
>JAEWZS010000148.1 GCA_023458355.1 Bacillota bacterium | reverse complement strand
GGTTTATACAGGCCTATTAACTGGCGCATGCCGAGGTAGAGCTTTTCGAGGCGTTCGGGAAAGGGCATTGTAGGCGTAGTCTCAATGACACCGTAATCCACGGCTGAAAACATGTTTGGGCCTTTTTGCACGACACCATAGCCCAAAATGGCATACCCGGGATCGATGCCGAGAATGACCACGCGCTTTCCTCCAGATCGTTAAGGTATGAAGAGTTGACCCATACCTAATAATTCCTTCCCATATTCTAACATGCGATTATGTTTTCCACAACCGAGGGTTTAGAAAATACGAACTTTTGTGCGAGCGTAAAAACCATGGCGGGATGAAAATCATCCCGCCCTACTGAGTAACAAACAAGACCGTTCTTAATCTTGAGGGATTATCAAGGGGCGCTCCCCTTGAATTCTATTCCGGCTTCGGCGGCATGCACACGTCCGGCGAAGCCGGAGCCTTTCACGTCAGGCAGAGCCTGAACCTTAACGTCCGGCGCAGCCGGAGTCCTTAAGGACCGAGGCCAATGGCCCCGCGGGCGGTGAGCGCCTCAAGGTCTCAGCCTGTTGGCCTCGCGTTGGCCAAGGCCTGTGGCCTTGCGCGGCGAAACGGATGAAAACCGGAGGTTTTCGTACCTATCACGGTTTGCCGCCCGCAACCTTAACTGTCGCCGTAGGCGACATCAGTAGTACCCGTAGGGTAGAAATGCACAGCATTTTAGGCAAACCGTGAAATACCCGCCACAGCGGCCTCGCGCATGTGACGGAACGGCACTTGCGCGATAAAGCTAACTCTCAGCGCTTTCTAAATATGCATTTATTCCGTTAAGATCATCAAAGGCAAGGCCGCGTTCAAGCTCTGCACGCTCCGCATCGTCGAGCGCTTCCGCATCGTAATCGAGTACCATCAGTCTTTTTTCAACATAGGTTGTTTCATCGGTACGGTAGATGCCGAGTTCCTTGTCTATAAGGCGCAAAATATAATGTGCAGGGCAATATCCCAAATATGTTTTTTCAAACACGGCTTCACCGTTCTCAAAGGATACGAGTGTCCAGCCGGGGTATGCAATTTCCGCTTCTTCCCGCGTTTTTCCCGTTAAATTTTCGCCGCCAACCGTAACGATTTCATGCGAGCATGCTGCAAAGTCCGCTTTCATAAGCGTCTTAACAGCCATGCTGACGCCCGTAAAACCTTGCGTCGGCAAAGGCTCCACGTCCTCTTTGGGACCGATGAGCAAGCCTAAGAAAAGCCCCAGAAACAACATGCAGAGCGTAGTGAGCATGTAGGCGATGCGTTTTTTATTGCGACGCGCAAATTCTACAATCGTTTTCATGTCAAGAAGTGTTGCCCATATATAGTGATTTTAAACGATGAGGGCGGTTTTGCTTAGAAAACCGCCCTCATGTATATATTTTGTACTCGTGAACCCTACTATTCAAAGTAGCGGAAATCTTCAATCACCATATCGTCCACGTACTCGGAGCTGAAGGTGTTCCTGTCGCCCAGGGTTACGGTGACTTCCAATGTCTTACCCTCGCGCCAGATCTCAAATACCACCTTGTCGCCAACGGATTTAGCGCCGATGGTGGCAACAAATGCCGCTTGATTCGTCGCATCAATGCCGTCGAACTTCACAATGATGTCACCGGGTTTAATGCCCGCTTTGTCGGCAGAACTATCTACAAACACCGAGGAAACCAGCATGCCAAGAGGGATTTCGTACTTATTCGCTTCAAACGTCTCTACCGCGACCACCGAAACGCCGAGGCCCGGACGGGCAACATGCCCTTCGGTAATGAGGGTTTGGATAACCTCAATCGCACCGTTGATGGGGAGCGCAAAGCCGAGGCCCTCGGCTGAGATGGCGTTGCCGAACTCGTCGTAACTGGCGGTGATGGTTTTCGCCGAAACAACACCGATAACTTCGCCTTTCATGTTGAGAAGCGGACCTCCCGAGTTGCCGGGGTTGACCGCTGCATCCGTCTGAAGGTAAGTGTTAGACTGGCCGTCGATATTTACATCGCGCGCGGTTGCGCTGATGATGCCGAATGTGGGGGTGCTCGCAAGCTCACGCCCGGTGGGATCGCCGATAGCCACAACAAACTCGCCCACGCGGACAGCGTCGGAATTACCCAGCTTAAGCGGAGTGATATTCCTATAATTCACCTTCAATACGGCTATATCATAGACTTTATCCACGCCCACAAGCTCCGCGTCGAGCTCCGTACCGTCATTTAAAGCCACGCCGATGCTCGTTGCCCCATCAATGATGTGCGCATTGGTGGCGATATAACCCTCGCTCGAAATGAAGAAGCCCGTTCCGGAACCTGCGGGAACATCGGCATCCTCCTCGCTCGAGTACATGTAGTTGATTACACTGACGATGCCTGTTTTCACCTGCTCAACGATGTCGGGTATGGGGTTATCGCCGTTGCCGATGCTCGGGCTTGCACCATCGAACTGCGGCATATTCCTGTCGGTCGGAACAGGCGTAAGCGCCGGTACAGCCGGGTCGGGCGTTACGGTGGGCTGAGGCGTTGCCGATGTAGCAGGCATAGGCCCGTTACCTTCATAGTCCTTATAGTAATTCGAGTTGCCAAACAGAAGGCTCATCACCAAGCAGCCCGCGATAAACGAAATGATCGCTGTCGCGACATATCCGCTTAAACTGCGGCGCCTGTTGTTGTATTCCCCCTTTTGGTAATACGGGTCCTCAGGACCGCCGTAGTAGCCGTAGCCGTTATATTGATCCATAAATTACATCCTCCATTTGAGAATCAGTATATCGTGCAAAATGCACTGCATCAATGCTTTTCTGAAATGGCACGCGGTTTTTTCTCCGCTGCACGCCTTAAAGTAAAACGAAAGCATGCACCCGCACCCGGTGCAGACAACACTTCGATGGTCTGCCCGTGCGCTTCGAGTATGCGCTTGACGATGGAAAGCCCCAGCCCCGTCCCTGAAGTATCCGACGGGGTATGCGCTTTTTCCGCTTTATAAAAGCGCTCAAAAACATGCGCGGCATCCTCCGCCGTCATACCGCAGCCGCTATCCTTTATACTTACACCTACAATACGCTTATCGGCAATCGTAGATACCTCGAGTTTGCCGCCCGACGGTGTAAATTTTATAGCATTGTCGATAAGGTTTCGAAGAACCTGCGTAATCTGTCCGGAGTCAGCCTCCACAAAGCAGCGCTCCTCTTCAAAATCCAAAGCAACACCTATATTTTTTGCGTTTACGCGCGCTTCAAACGTAAGGAGCGTGCGGATGATGAGCTCATTGATATCAAACGCTTCCATCTTCAGGGTATACCGACCGCTCTCCATGCGCGCAAGATCCAGTAGATCGTTAACCATGCCCGTCATTCGCTTGTTTTCACCAATGACGATATCGAGGTATTTCGCGTGCTCCTCCAACGGTATGGTACCGTCCTGCATAGCTTCCAAAAAGCCACGCATGCTCGTCAGCGGCGAGCGAAGCTCATGGGAAACGTTGGCCACAAAGCTTCGACGAGATGCTTCGAGGTTGTTAATCTCATTGGCCATATAGTTGAAGCTTTTCCCGAGCTGTGCTACCTCATCCGCACCGAGTACTTTCACGCGAGCGTCAAACTCACCTCTGGAAAAGCGGCGGACGATATTGTTCATTTCAATGATGGGTTTGGTCATTCTGCCCGTGATATAGGATACTGCAAGAAAAGCAAGCATAACCGCCACGCAGGCGGAAAGCAGTACATCGAGGTATACCTGCTTAATAGAAAGGTTAATGGCGCTCATATCTACATGAAGATAAAGCGTACCCAATACCAATCCGTTCGCGTCTGTTAGAGGACGTACAAGCGACATCACGGGTATGGAAAGCATGCCTTTAAATAGATCTGTATATATGCTGCCGTTTGAAGATACTGTTGCAGCAGCTCGGGATAGATCCGCATCGCGACCGGCTGCCCATTTTTCTTTGGAGCTTTCGTCCGTGAACGTAGCTTTTCCGAGCGTTGCGTCAGTAAATTGAAGCACGATGAGCGCGTCGTACTTCCTTGCGATGGTCGAAAGCTCATCCTTTGCTATGGGGCGCTTTTCGCTGTCAATGTATTTCTGCGTAATAATTTTATTGATTTCCTCAGCCTCGCGCGTCAGTTCCGCTTCCTTTTCATCGATATACTGACTTTGAAACATACCGCTTACGGTCACGCCCAAAAGCGCGAGCAGCAGAAGCGTCGCAGCCAGATAGGTAGAAAGCATACGCGAGAACAGGGTTTTGAACATCCTCTACCTCGCTATTTCAAACTTATAACCTACGCCCCATACGGTTTTAAGCTGCCACGCCTCACGCTCACCAAGCTTTTCGCGTATACGCTTTACGTGCACGTCAACGGTGCGCGAGTCGCCGAAGAAATCGAAGCCCCACACCTGTTCTAAAAGCTGCTCGCGTGTAAACACCTTACCGTCTCTTGAAGCGAGGAAGTAGAGAAGCTCAATCTCCTTTGGCGGCATCTCAATCTGCTTGCCATCGAGCACCACGGAGTAATTTTCAAGCGATATGGTTAAGCCATCAAGCACAATTGTCTTTTCCGTTTCCTGCACGGTACTGCGCCTTAGTACAGCCTTGACGCGCGCAAGAAGCTCCTTTGCGTCAAAAGGCTTTGCGATATAGTCATCCGCGCCTAAGTCGAGGCCCTGTATGCGATCATTCAAATCGCCCTTGGCGGTGAGCATAATGACGGGGACTTCACTTTCCGCACGTATTTTACCGAGCACACCCCATCCGTCAAGCCCCGGGAGCATCACGTCGAGCACGATGAGCGCGGGATTAAAGTCCTTAAACGCCTGCAGCGCCGTATCGCCGCGCTCGCAGGTTTTCACCTCGTATCCCGCTTTTTTAAGATACAGCTCGATAATGGCCAGGATGTTCCTGTCATCGTCGATGACCAAAATGGTGTTTTTGTTGTCCTTATCCATGCTCGTCTCCTTGTCTTTGAATGCTTCCTTATTACCTTGTTTCCACCTCGACACCGTTTCGCTTAAGAAGTGCTGCGGTGACGCCGTCTCCCTCGCGGAGTTTTCCCGAAAATGTTCCGTCGTAAATCATCCCACAGCCGCATGAGGGGCTTTTTGCCTTGAGTATAGCGCATTTTGCACCGTACGATTGCGCCGTGTAAAGCGTTTTTTGCGCACCGAGCATAAATTCCTTCGTTACGTCGCTCCCGTCCTTTGCAATGACACGCGCATTACCCATAAGCACGTCTTCGCCCGATCCAAACGCAATCTCGCTCGGTACACGCGGGGTAGTAAGCCCGCCCATCTCTTCGGGGCAGACGAGTACGGCTTCTCCGCGCTCATAAAGCGCCACGATTTCATCGTTAGGCTTCGCCTTGCCATCGTAACGGCAGGGCTTCCCCGCAAGACATGCAGATACAATTATCATAAGTCTATCACCAAAGTATGAACAGAATTTGTATGTTCATAAAAAATTCACGGCCTTAATTTTACGAAGGTGACTCCGGCGTCTCCTTCGCCGTAGTTGCCGATGCGAAAACCCGCGCTTCTCGGGTGGCGCTTTAAATGCGCCTGTATCCCGGTGCGAAGTGCACCTGTTCCCTTGCCGTGGATAATACCAACTTCGGTAAGCCCGGCCATGGCTGCGTCGTCTAAATACCTGTCTACAACAAGAATTGCATCGTCCACCATCATGCCCCGTATGTCGAGTTCCAACCCTACGGAGCGGTTGAGGTTTTGCGTAAATTTCACCTCGGATTTAGAGCGGCTTTGCACCTCGATAAGCCGAAGATCTTGCAATCGCGCGGTGAGCTTCATGATACCTGCCTGCAACAAGACCTCGCCCTTTGCATCGGGCTGGGACAGCACAGTCGCCTTTTGGTCTAAGCTTAGAATCTTCACCGTGTCGCCAATCTTAACACTCTTTGGAGGCAGGCTTTCATCCTGCTTTATAGGTGCTTCAAGCGGCACATGCAAAGCCTCTTCCTGTGTACGAAGCGCATCCCGCGTTTTTTGTATCTCTCGGTCGGCAGCGCTTCTGTCGATATCTTTTAAGGCGCGAAGCTCTGCAATAAGCTTTTCCGTTTCGCGCTTGGCATCGTTCACGATGCGTTTTGCGTCCTCGCGCGCTTTTGCCTGCAAGCGGCTTCGCTCATCGAGAAGACGCTTTTTTTCTTTTTCTGTTTCGTCGCGCAGTTTGTCGAGCTCCGCACGTGCCTCCTGCGCGAGCTTTCTTTCCTCTTCGGCGATTTGGCGCTGCGATTGTGCGCTCGAAAGTATATCCTCGAACTTGATATCCTCGCTCTTTAAAAAGCCGCGCGCGCTGTCAATGATGTGTTTAGGAAGCCCCAGACGAGCGGATATCTCAAAAGCGTTCGACTTGCCCGGTATGCCTA
>JAEWZS010000147.1 GCA_023458355.1 Bacillota bacterium | reverse complement strand
CTTGTGGTCGATAAGAACATCACCTTTGCCGACCTTAAAGGCACCATCGATGCATTTGTGAAAGCCGTGTTCGGCACCAATGTGAAAACGCGCCTTCGCCCGAGCTACTTCCCGTTCACCGCGCCTTCAGGTGAGGTGGATGTGTCCTGTACCATCTGCGGCGGCAAGGGTTGCCGCGTTTGCAAGGGCACGGGTTGGATCGAGATCATGGGATGCGGCATGACCAATCCGCACGAGTTTATTAACTGCGGCGTGGATCCAAAGGAATGGACGGCATTTGCATTTGGCCTCGGTGTGGACCGCATAGCCAATCTTAAGTACGGCATAAGCGATATCCGTTTGCTGTACGAAAACGATGCGCGCTTCCTGCGTCAGTTTTAAAGGTAAGGGAGGATTCAAGTATGAAGCTGCCGCTGAAATGGCTTAAAGAATATGTGAATTTTGATGTAACCGTCGAGGAGTTCATCGAGAAGATGATGTGGCGCGGCTTTGAAGTTGCTGCCGTCGAAAAGGAACTCAAAGAGGTCGAAAACGTGGTCGTCGGCCGTATTGCTGCGCTTAGTAAGCATCCAAATGCCGATAAACTGCAAATCTGCACCATGGATATCGGTAAAACCGAAACGATCACTATCGTTACAGGTGCACAAAACGTGTTCGAAGGCGCGCTCGTACCAGCAGCGTTAGACGGCGCGAAGCTTGCAGGCGGGCTTAATATCGCTACGACCGTTATGCGCGGTGTACAAAGTGATGGCATGCTCTGCTCGGGCAAGGAGCTTGGTATAACCGATGCGGATTACCCGGGTGCCGAGGTCAATGGTATTCTGATACTTCCTGATTCGTTAAAAGCAGGTACACCCATTGCGCAGGCGCTTGAAATGGACGATGTAATTTTCGATATTGAAATTACCCCCAATCGGCCTGACTGCCAAAGTATTATAGGGATGTGCCGCGAGGTGGCGTCCGCACTCGGTCAGAAGTTCACAGAGCCTGTCATAAAGAAAATAACAGGCGAGGGAAATGCGGAAGATTACGCTAAAGTCACGGTATCGAATACCGAGCTTTGCCCGCGCTATATCGCCCGTGTGGTTGTGGACCTCAACATTGCGCCATCGCCCAAGTGGATGCAGAAAAAACTTAAGAGCGTAGGGCTTAGACCTATCAACAATATCGTGGATATCACCAACCTCGTGATGGTCGAGTACGGACATCCCATGCACGCGTTTGATCTTTCCTGCGTAAAAGATGGGCATATCGTGGTGAGAAACGCCTTGGAAAATGAGGTTGTGACCACGCTTGACTCGAAAGCCCGCTCCGTAACCCCTGATATGCTATTAATCGCAGACCCGAAAAAAGGCGTAGGCATCGCGGGTGTGATGGGCGGGGAAAACTCCGAAATTACACAAAACACCAAGACCACACTTTTTGAGGCGGCTGTGTTTAAAGGCAGCAATATCCGTTCCACCGTGCGAAAGCTTAAACACACCACCGATGCTGCAATGCGCTTTATAAAAGGTGTGGAGGCGGTGAACGCGAAACTTGCCTCCGACCGTGCCATTGAGCTCGTATCTGAGCTTAACGCCGGCCGCGTAGTAGGCGGGCCTATTGATGCATGCGCTGCCGATTTGAACGATCGCGTTGCTTTGATAGACTGCAACCACGTCAACCGTATCCTCCATACCGCATTCACGCCCGTAGAAATGGTGGAAATGCTTTCTACACTCAATTTGGAGGCAACCGTCGAAAGGGAAAACCTTCGGCTTACAATACCGCATTACCGCACCGACATCGCGACCGATGTGGAAGCTGATGCCAATATAGCCGAAGAGATTGCGCGCGTTTACGGCTATTACAACATTGAACCTAAGCTTATGGACGGTTCTACATTCATAGGCAGGCTCACGCCCGATATGCAAGTTGAGGATGAGGCGAAGGATATTGCGGCTGCTATGGGTTGCTATGAAATGTACAACTACAACTTCACAGGCCCCAATGCACTCAATGCGCTTTTGCTTGAAGAAAACAGCGAAAAGCGCAAGGCTGTAAAGCTTCTAAACCCGTTTGGTGAGGATCAAAGCCTCATGCGAACCACGCTCTATATGGGTATGCTCGACACGGTGGCATTAAACTGCGGCCGTAAGACCGGCCACGGGCGGTTTTATGAGGTGGGTAACGTCCATTTCGACCTTGGCAGTGAGCTTCCGCAAGAGCGCAAGATGCTGGGCATCATCTTCACGGGTACGGGGGAGGATTTCTTCACCTTAAAGGGTACTGTTGAGGAGTTGTTAAGTCGTATGGGCATCACGGAAAACGTGCGCTTTGTTAAGGGAGGCGGAGAATATTTCCATCCGGGCCAAAAAGCGGCCATAGAGATAAACGGCACAGCTATAGGCGAGCTTGGCACCATACACCCAAAAGTGCAAAAAAGCTTCAATATTCCGCAGGCGGTTTACGCGGCGGAGATCGATATGGCCGAGCTTCTAAAACACCGAGACACGAAAAAGACCTATTTGCCCATCCCGCGGTTTCCGTCCGTGGAGCGCGATATCGCCGTTGTAACCGATGAAAGCGTGTCTTCGTCGGATGCCGTACATGCCATTTTAAAGGCGGATGCGGGTGTGATTGTTTCAGACGCGCATCTGTTTGATGTTTATCGCGGCAGAGGTGTGCCGGACGGTAAAAAGAGCATGGCGTTCTCATTCAGCCTTCGTGCTTCTGACAGAACTTTAACCGATGCCGAAATACACTTTGCGATGGATCGTATACTCGCTTCACTTGAAAAAGAACTGGGTGCGCAGTTAAGAAGTTAACGAGGTATACGAATAAAAAAATAGCATGGCAAAATAACACAGTGTGGCTACACTGTGTTATTTTATTAACGTTTGACATAATTTGACAGAAAACTCGAAACTCATGTATAATCATAAATAAATTAAAAGTACAAATATTTTTTATCATCGGCAGCATACATGCTGAGAGGATTCCAAATGGAAAGAATTCTGATTGCCGACGATATCGCTGTCAACCGTAAGATTCTCGAAGAGATTCTACAGGATACGTATTGCTGTATCATGGCAGAAAACGGTAAGCAAGCTATTGAGCGCGCGCTTGAGTATGCGGGGTCGCTCTCGCTTATTTTGCTCGACATCATGATGCCGGAATATGATGGCTATGAGGTATTGCGCATCCTCAAAAGGAACATGCTCACCAAGGACATACCGGTTGTGCTCATAACCTCGCTAGATAGCGAGCGCGATGAAAGCCGAGGCCTTAGCGAAGGCGCGATTGACTATGTAACAAAGCCCTTCAATGCGCAGATTGTAAAATGCCGCGTCAACAACCATGTGGAGCTCAAGCGGCATCAGGACATGCTGCAGGAGCTTATTGATAAGCGCACGCGGAAGATTGTCGAAATACGGGAATCCCTTCTTGATGCAGTCAGTTCCATTATTGAATACAGAAGCCTTGAATCCAGTAAACATGTAAAACGCATTAAGCTCTACTGCGAAGCGCATTTGAACTGCCTTCTTAAGAAGAACCTCTTTTCTGAACAGCTTGACAGGAAAAACGCAGAGCTCATCGCCCGCGCCTCCACCCTGCATGACATCGGCAAAGTGGGTGTGCCCGACAGTATTCTCATGAAGCCCGGCCCGCTTGCGAGCGAGGAATTTGAGCTCATGAAGAAACACGCTGTCATGGGCGGTGATTTTATTAACTCGATTCGTGACTCGGCGGACGATGATTATGTTTATTACGCCTATCAGATTTGTCGTCACCATCATGAGTGGTGGAATGGCGGCGGGTATCCCGACAAGCTAAGCGGCGAGGACATACCGCTGAGCGCACGTATCGTAGCACTGGCGGACGTTTACGACGCGCTCGTAAGCAAACGCGTTTATAAACCCGCATATTCTCACGAAACCGCGGTTGCATTCATCCGTGCTGGTAAAGGTACACAGTTTGACCCACTGCTCGTGGATACGTTTGAAGGTGAAGTGTCTGAACTGTTTCGCTCGATTGCTATGCTTCATAACGACTGTCCTCAGTAGGCCTTAATATGCATGCGGAAAGGGAAAAGCGATGGTTATTCAGGTAGATGAGCCTGTACGCGTAAAGCCGAATCAAACTGGCCGCGCTGCTGCGATAATGCGTTTAAACGGGAACGAAGCGCTTTACAACGAACTTCTCGAAATGTTTTTTAAAGATGATGCGGTGGAGTGCCTGCGCGGTTACCTGGCGAGCGGTGATGTGAAAAGTGCGCTTTTAACAGCGCATGGCATGAAGGGCTCTGCCGCGAACCTAGGTTTAGAAACGCTGTCAGATCTCGCGGGAAATGTGGAGCGGTCGCTTCGGGATAACGATGTTGCGGCTGCTCAGGAGGCGTTTTCCAAGCTTCAAAGGGAGTTTGACACAATCAGCTTCTTTCAAGAATAAAGAAGGGGGATCGGTGCCATGCTGCAAAAGGAGCAGTTGAAAATACCAAACGAGAAAAAGCGCAGAGATGGTGATCCCCCAAAGGGTACAAGCCCCGTTAAATATGCGCTATGGATTTCCGGTTCCTATTTTTTCGTAAGCTTTTTCTGGATTCTGTTTTCTAGCAAACTGGCCGGCCTTATCGCGTCCGATGCTGCAACTTTAGCGAGCATTGAGACATTGAAAGGCTGGTTTTTTGTTACCGCCACAGCTGCGCTGCTGTTTTGGCATATCAAAAAGCATTTTACCAGAGCTATCCTCCCACAGCAGGATCTGAGCCAAATGGTGAGCATTCGCACGGCTGAACTCGAAAACACGGCTGCCAATTTGATTGTTATTATGCAGCAAAAAGACGAGCTGCTAAAACAAACCGAGCGGCAGCAACATTTCCATTCGGCAGTTATAAAGCTTTCGCAGGAGTTCTTTAATGTACCTCTTTCGCAGATGAATGCAGCGCTCGACGATTCCCTAAGCGTAATCGGTGAATATCTGGGTGCGGAGCGTGTCGCCTACGCTGAGCATAACAAAGACGGCAAACTCTTTGTGATGGGTCAGTGGGCGAAGGAGCAGAAGCTTACGATTCAGGAGCTTGAAGAACATTACAACAATTTAAGGCGCTCAAATACACGGTATTCCATCCGTCAGGGTATGGAGTTTTTTGAGCCCTTTTCCTCGTTTAATAATACGGAAGCCTCATTCAATGAAGAAATGTATTTCCGTGTTCATGCCCCCGTACACTTTTTGGGTAAACCTTGTGGCAGCGTGATGATTGCTACAAAAAAGCGTACGGAAGAATGGACAGATGAGGACATTGGCATTCTTAACATCTTCATTGAAATGCTTCGCAATGCCTATGTGCGGCGCAGGCAGGAGATAGAGCTGGAAAAAGCCAATAAGCTCATGCGCGTAATGCTTGACGCCACCGAGGACAGTATCTATGTGATCGATTCGGAAGGGGTACTGCATAACGCGAACAATGGATTTGCTAAGTTGTTCGATTCGCCGTATAAAGATGTAGCAGGCAAAAATCTCTCGGACTTTCTACCAAAAAGCGACTTCCGAAAAATGATGAGCCATGTGTGCGATGCGCTTACAAACAGCTTGCATGTTATGTACCGTGTGGAGTTCCGTGGTCAATGGCTTGAAAACAATATCTACCCCGTAGCGGATGAGGACGGTAATTTTACTTTAGCTGCAGTGTTTTGTCAAGATATTACCAAGCGCATGCAGTACGAAAGTGAGCTGTTCCGCTCACGCGAGCTATTTAAAAAGCTCATCGAAAGTGCACCTGTAGGTATTTTTTGGCGGGATCTAAACGGTGTATACCTGGGCGCGAATAAACAGATGGCTGATAACTTCGGTACAACTGTGGAGGCGTTGGTCGGTGATAAGTCCATTGCCTACATAACGCGCGAGGAGCATGAGCGGCAATCGCGTATCGAGGAGGATATGTTTCAAAAGCGACTGCCGCGCGTACAAGTACAGCAAAACATCACCCGATTGGACGGGGAGGTGCGTTTGTTCAGCGTGAATAAGGTGCCGTTAATCAACGAAAACGGAGAACCCTATGGATTACTCGGCGTAGCAGAGGATATCACCGACCGCCGCCGCGAGGAATTGGAACTCATAGAAGCCAAGAGTGCTGCTTATGAGGCAAACGCTGCGAAAAGTATGTTCCTTTCCCGCATGAGCCATGAAATACGAACCCCGCTAAACTCCATCATCGGTCTTTCTCATATTGCCGCGCAGGCCAAGGATGCGAGTATTGTCAAAGATTACATCTCACAAATCGGTGTTTCCTCGCGCCATCTATTGGAACTTATAAACGATATTTTGGATATTTCCCGCATAGAGGCAGGTAAAATCAGCATCCAAAAGGAAAGGTTCGACCTGATTGGAGCACTCGAAAGCGCGGTGGGGATGCTGCTGCCCCGTGCAGACGAGAAACGCCAGAAGGTGGATCTTTATATCAGCAGCGATGTACCTCGTTACGTGGCGGGCGATTCAACGCGCTTCAAGCAGTTGCTCGTGAACCTTTTGGGGAATGCCGTCAAATTCACGCAGGAAGGCGGCGCAATATCTGTTCATGCAAAGCTGCAACGCGATACAGACAACAGAACAGGCGTGAGCTTCACCGTGCGAGATAACGGCATCGGAATAGACGCCGAGCATTTAAAGAGCATTTTTGAACCTTTTGCGCAGGCAGATTCGACCTTCTCACGCGCTCACGAGGGTACGGGCCTTGGGCTTCCAATCTGCAAGAGCATCGCAGAACTCATGGGCGGCAGCATTACAGTTAATAGCACAATCGGAGAAGGCAGCGAATTCACCTTCATGCTGCCGTTCGAACAAGCGTTTCTCGACGGGGCGGATGCTGCACCTTCGTTTGATGATCTTCACGTACTGGTCGTGGATGATGAGTTAGAGACACGAACCTATATGAAGATGCTTCTAACACAATACAAAGTAAATACAGAGCTTGCAGCTTCGGGAGAGGAGGCAGTACGTGCCGTATGTATGGCCAAGGAAAATGGCTTCCCCTTTAACGTGGTATTTGTGGATATGCGCATGCCCGGTATGAACGGTGTTGAAACAGCACAAGCCATACGGCAAAACTGCGGAGAGCGCGTGATTGTTATCATGTTTTCTATGTACGAATGGGACGATATTGAAAAGAGTGCAAGGGAAGCGGGCGTCAGAATTTTCCTGCCAAAGCCTGTTTTCCCGTCAAAGCTGATGGATATTCTTTGTGATATTACCGGCGGAAAACACCCCGACGAATCGGGCAAGACAAGCATTGCGGATGGCAGCTTAGACGGAAAGCGCATCCTTGTGGCAGAGGATAACGCAATTAATCAGCTGATCCTTCGCGAAATGCTCGCAAAAAGCGGCGCTGTACTTGTGCCTGTTAACGACGGGCGACAAGCACTCGAAACGTTTCTTAAAGAGCAAGGTGCATTCGACGCGATTTTGATGGATATCCAAATGCCGGGCATGGACGGGCTTGAGGTGACACGCATTATACGTTCTCTTCCGATCGAGAACGCTAAGCGTATTCCCATCCTTGCTATGACGGCCAATGTGTTTCGCGAGGATATCGAAAAAGCGATGCTTGCAGGAATGGATGCGCATATAGGCAAGCCCAT
>JAEWZS010000146.1 GCA_023458355.1 Bacillota bacterium | reverse complement strand
CAAAAAGCGTTCTGTGGAGCTGCTCGGTTGACCCTGATGCAATCGATTCCGAGATGCTTCATGCGCTAAAAACACATCACTTAATCACGGCAAGAGAAGACATCACCTACCGTGCGCTGAAGGAACGCGGTATTACGCAAGTAGTTAAGGTGTCGGATATAGCCTTTCGTCTTTTGCCAAGCGCTGTGCCGTTTGACTTAGAGAATTATGTAAGCCTCACATTCGGTCCTCTTGCCGAAAAAAAGGAAACCATCCCCGGGATGGCGCTTAACTCCTTTAAGCACCTAGTGAATTATATTCTGACGGAAACGGATATGAACATCGCACTTGTTCCGCATGTCATTTGCAAAGTAGACAGCGACTTTGAATGGATGTCCAAAGTCATCCCGCATAATTCATCGCGTATCCGGCTTGTATCCGAGTTCTATAGCGCCGCGCAGCTCAAACATATCATAGCAGGTGCCAGATTTGCCGTAACGCTTCGTACACACGCATCCATTGCTGCATATTCCTCGTGTGTGCCGACGCTCGTAGCAGGCTATTCCATGAAGTCATCAGGGATTGCCATAGATTTGGGGATGTCCGAATATGTAGTGCAGATAAAAGACATTCGCAAAGATACTGATTTATCAAATACATTTAAGAAACTATTTGCCAACGAAAATGCCGTGAAAAAGCAGCTTCAAGCACGTATACCTCAGTACATACAAAATGCAATCTGTGAAGAAGCTTTCAATTTTTGACGGCATGGAGGTACATTTTGAGCAAAGTCTATATACAAACAATTGCATATAACGCAGAAAAAACGATTCATCGCTGCGTGGAGAGCATACTCAACCAAACTTATAAGGGTGAGATCAGATGGGATATTTTGGATAACGGAAGTACGGACCATACGTTTTCCATTTTGTCCGATTATATGCAGCAGGATGAGCGATTAAACCTCTTACATATCGACCACAATTGTGACCCGCAAAACGAAACAGAGCTGGCGGTTTGGAACCGGTTTTACCGGAGGAGCGGGCTTACTTCGTTCAACGGAGAATACTATTGCACATTGGACAGCGACGATGCTTATCATGTTGATTTCCTAGAAAAAACACTTGCTTTTATCAAAGAAAATAATCTTGATATGGCAGCGGTTGGTAATGACTTTGTCGATGGTGCAACAAATAAAACGGTGCATGTCAGGAAGCTCAATCATAATATCATTTTATCCGACGCGAATACATTTGACGGCTATTTTCAGCATTATCACCAGTTCTTTCGTACAGTTTGGGGCAAGGTATATAAAATGTCCCTCTTAAAAGACTATGTACGTAACGATGAACTAAGCTACGGGAGCGATACATGGTTTGCCTTTTATACCGCACGTCAGGCACAACGCATAGGCGTTCTTGCCGATTCTCTTCACAAATACTATAGGTCCCCTAAATCGGTATCGCACCAATGGGATCAAAAACGCATCCTGTCCGACCGCATCCTGCATGAAGCCACACGCGACTTCCTTATAGAAAAATGCGGAACTGTCAGCCGTCAGAACGAAGATTATCAGCTGGCGATCTATACGAATGCCATTAGAGACACTTTGAATGTTCTAATTAACGCAAGTACTCCGCTACGGGAAAAAATCGAAGGTGTTATCGATATAGCAAACAATGCATACACGCGGCAGCTTATTGCAAGGGAGGAATTTTGCTTTAACCCTGATGCGGTTCAAGAGATGTTCAAAATGCGAAAGGATGTTGTTTCAGCTGCGGCAAATTGGTTGCTATCACTCAATGAGGTACCGGATGATCTTATTGAAGGTTATTGCAATACAGGCGAACTCCTGTGCGCCTCTGTTGAAAACGCAGACGGCTGGCTGCATTTTAAAAAGCTTCGGGTGCACTTTTTCCTTGAGCAAAACCGGAAGGAGGAGGCAAAGAAAAGTCTACAGGAGCTTTCGGAGCTGATTCCAAACGACCTCGATGTCATGGATTTTCAAAAGTGTTTTTAACGATTTACTATAGGAGGAAACATGAACACACGCACAGCCAAACCAAATATTAAACTCACTATCTCCCTTCTCGTATCCAATCGTATCGGTACCATCCGCAAGTGTCTTGATTCTATAAAGCCTTTGCTTTTACAGCTTCCGAGCGAGCTGATTGTCGTGGATACCGTTGGGGAAGAAAAGTCCGATGGCTCTTTGGCGATTGCACGGGAATATACCGATCATATTGTGCGATTTGAGTGGTGTAACGATTTTGCCGCAGCAAGAAACGCAGGGTTGAAGTATGCTAAAGGCGAATGGTTTTTATACTTGGATGACGACGAATGGTTTGAGGATGTTACCCCCATACTAAATTTTTTAAAAACCGACGACGGTACTTACAACTCCTGTCTCTATGATCAAAGGAACTATAGCGATTACACGGGCAACACCTATACGGACGGTACTGTTTGCCGTATGGTTCGCATAACCAACCATACGGTTTTTAAAAACAAAATCCATGAGTATCTTGATAAATATACGCCGATATTCCAATTGGATTGTTTTGTGCATCATTACGGGTATGTGTATTCCAGTAACGCCGAGCGATTTGCCCATAGCAAGCGCAACATTGAACCTCTTTTAGAGATGCTAAATGAAAATCCCAAAGATTTGAGAACCATCTTGCAGCTCTGTCAGGAATACTTCGTCATAAGGGATTATCAAAACGCCAAGGAGCTTTGTGAAAAAACGCTGCAGTTCTGCTTAAAAGACTCCACAACCTATGTGGCACAGATTGTTGTTTACTATATTACAATTCTTTTTAAATTCAACGAAACGGAAGCTCTTATAAATGCCGCAAATACATTCCTCCACCACCCCAATGTGACCGAGCTCGCCAAAGCGACAATCAGTCTGATTATACAAAGCGTGGATTCTCCGCAATTAACGGAGGAAAAGCTTCTTGCAAACATAGACACTTACTTTGCCAACTGCGATATGCTATTGGAAAACCCCGATAAGCTCATCTATCAAATGATCAATACCATGAAAATGAGCGTCAGCGACAAAAACCGGACGGCTATGCTGCAGCGCGCCATGCAGTTGTGTAAAGCTCTCGGCAATTGGGACAAGGCGCGCGAATATCTTCAAAGGTATTGCCTGACCGGTGAAAAAGCAGATATGCTTTTGTCCGCATGTTTGTCGCAATCTGTTGACGCAGCTTTTGCTTTAAACGAGCTAAGCTCGTTGTGCGAGACGCTTGATCCATGCCTTCAAAAGCCCAAGATACTCATCGATTTCCTACGGATTTGCGAACTTGCGCTCGCAAAAATGAATGCAGGAAAAGAAAAATGGGACGGTATTCGCGTGCTTTCCCTGCTACAGTTCAACCACCCCCGTATCACCGCAATGAAGATGCTTATTGCCGAGCATGATAACCGCACACCGGAACTACCCGCTCTTATCGAAGAATACGCCGCACTTGAGATGGAGAGCACCCTTGCGAACGACGTAATTGCCCTAAGTTACCGCAACAAGGTAAGTCTAAAACCGCTTGCAGGGAGATTATTTATTGAAACCTGGGAAGCGACCATCCCCCTTCTACTAAAGGAAATTCCTTTAGTAGAGCACGAAGCACTTGTGTCGTTCCTACAGATATACTTCGCACCCGGTTCGCCGGAGATGTTGCTCCTAAAAGCGAGCATAATCTTTGACGCACTTACGGAGCTGATAAAAACCGAACCTACACTTGCTGCGTTTGACGCTAAGTTTTCCTCCTATGTAGAAACCAATGCAGCCTATTACCGCTTGCTTAGCCCGGAGGTTTTTTTCTCGCAAGATCTCTGTGTTTATCTTACAAAGCCGGCGAGAGCTGCTTATTATTTGATGCAAGCGCTTAAGTATAGACAGGAAAAACGCCCTGAGCTGCAGGTGCGCTCAATCAGGCAAGCGCTAACTTTACAAGGGAAACTTGAAGAGCTCGCCCGGTATATTGCTAAGGATATTCAAGCGCAGCAGATTAAAACTCCCCTTTCCCCCGCCGATGAAATGCGTCAATTATCCAGCAGCATAAAAAACAGTGTTTTGACGCTTATTAAGTCGCAGCAATGGGCGCAGGCAAAGGCGCTTTTAGACAACCTAAGTTCCATCACTCCCGACGACCCGGAATTGGATGCCTTGTACGCGAAACTGCCGGATACGTTTTGAGAATGATCGTCCTTTGAACTAACGAAGGAGCATCCTGCGGGATGCTCCTTTATTGCCGTATGAATCCGTAGACTGTCATCTCTTTTCGATCATCATACGCCCCTCACCACCCATCAAAGCAGTCATTTCCTCAATGCGCTCCAACGGAAAGGGCGGCTCACACAAGGGCTTCATGGCAATGCTCATAAGCTTCATCGGGTTATCATCCGCAGCTACACGGTTGGATGAAAAACCTCCGCATATACGACAACGGTGGATAATAGCCCATTCCCCACCTTTTCGCACCCAAACCGCAACAGGTTCCATGATCCCGCCGCAGTCAGATTCTCTGTCACCGGGCTCGATGTCTATGTGTAAGCTCGTTAAGCAGTTGGGGCAGTGATTGCGGTGTGCACTTCCGGCACCTGTCGGAATCACCTGACGCCCGCAAAACTTGCAGGTAAATATATCGCTGCAGGCATGGGTTTTAAAATAACCCTTGTCATATTGCCTGCGCTTGTTTTCTCGATTCATGTAGAACATCCTCCAAAAAGTAAGTGTCTTCCTTTTGGGAGGAATGCGGAGTTTTATCTGTCGCAAACCTCCCGGTTTGCAACACTCTCCATATAATACGATTTCGTCAAACAGCATTCTCCTTTCTCGGGTCAATAACCCGTAGCAGTTGTAATGATAGCACATAAAAAAACCGGGTAAATAGACAGTTTCCTTTAAACGATTTATTCCGGTCCTATTGCGCTAAATCTCGTATATTAACGACAGAAAAACCGTATTCCTTTCTCGATAGAGCAAGAATATACTTTTATTGTACCTATCTTTGCAGCACAATCTATTGCCTATATCTACAAGCCACAGGAGGGGCTAAGCCATGGCAGCGATTGAAATTCAATATTGGGCATACGGTACCCTTAGGTCCGTCGGAAGTACGGATGTTTTTGAAGATGATATAGAGTATCTGCCGGATGGAACCGTAAAATCGATTCTTGGGGAAGATGTGAAATTGTGGTATGACGGTACCATCCGGGCAATCGGCGAAGATGACGTTTTGTAAATACGTTATTTTGGTGGAGTGTAGGAATTGATCCGGTTCCAAAGATCGTGGATGAAGCTGCTCCCACGGCTGATTAATATGCCTGTAATGATAAATCCAAGCCATTTCGATGTAACAATCGTGATGCTTAAAAGCTCAAATATGGACGCTTGCGTGAGCAACGCTATCACGATGCCGACAACGAGCGAGCAGATCACCGGCCACGATACCTTTCGTTTTTCTACATCCCATGCAAGCTTGAGCGTCTCAACAATTGCCTCCACCAAGAAACCCAAAACAATAAGTAGCCAGAAAACTTCCAACAGCATTCCCCCCTTTTTTATTTGTGTGCCTTATTGAATATATGCGCCGCCATAGCAACGTGAGTACCGGTGCAGATTTTAGCGTGCGCGTAAAACACCACCCTCCCCAACGAATATGCGATACTGTTCCTTGATTTTACTGGCATATATTGCATTTGAAATAGCTTTGCTGACTCCTATATACTTTGAATCACAGACACATCCAAGGCGTGGCTGAAGATCGTTGTGATTGAATATTAAGGGAGAAACAATGCTAAAGTTAAAAAGGATACTGTCAGCTTTGCTCACAGCTATTTTACTCCTGTTCTGCTTTTCGCAGAGCTTCACACGCGCTGAGAACGAGCAGCGCGGTGTCATCGTCAATTGCAATATCGCGGTGAATGTCAGAAGCGGCCCTGGCACGAAGTATAAAAAGATCGGCTCCGCAAAAAAAGGTGCTGTATATACCGTAACGGGAAAATCCGGTTCGTTCTACGCCATCATCTACAGCGGCAGGACAGGATACGTCCATTCGAATTACATCTCTGTCTCCGGTTCCGGCACTGCAAGTAAAGAAAATGAGAATACGGGGCGCGTCGTTAACTGCAATATCGCTGTAAACGTAAGAAGCGGCCCGGGTACGAAGTATAAAAGAATCGGATCCGCTAAAAAAGGAGCAGTCTACACCGTTCGCGGTAAATCGGGTTCATATTATGAGATCTTCTACGGCAGCAAGATCGGTTACATACACGAGCATTACCTGTCCGTAGTGCTTCCATCCCCTGCTCCGTCCCCCACTCCGTCCCTAAAGCCGGATGAATCAATCCAAACCGGCACTAAAATTGTTTCAGGTTACTACGCATCTTGGGCTTCGTACTATGGCTATTCGCCGGAAGATATCCCTGCAGGGGTTACGCATGTGTTCTACGCATTTGCCAACATAGGAACGGATCTGAAGATTAAGATTGGGGATGCGGAAGTCGATTACGATAATTTTCAAAAGCTTGCGAATCTCAAGACGAAGCGCCCAGAGCTTAAAACGCTTATTTCTGTCGGCGGCTGGACCTGGTCCGGTAAATTCTCTGATATGGCACTAACGGACGAAAGCCGCACAGCCTTTTCTGACAGCGCGGTGGCTTTCATGAAGCAGTACGGGTTTGACGGCATTGATATCGATTGGGAGTATCCGGTAGGCGGCGGCATGGCGAGTAATACCGCACGACCTGAGGATAAGAAGAATTTTACGCTTCTTATGGCGAAGCTTCGCGAGAAGCTTAATGAGCAGGGCGCACTCGATCAAAAGAATTATTTGCTTTCGTTTGCAGGCGGTGCGCAAACCTTCTATTCCAACATTGAGCTTAATAAGCTCGGTGAACTCGTAGATTTTGCTGCAGTTATGACCTATGACATGCACGGTCCATCCACGAGCATCGTAACCGATATGAATGCACCGCTTTATACACCCAATGAAAGCTCCCCGCAATACAAATGGAGCTGCGATGCATCGATTAAGCATTGGACGGACAGGGGTTTCCCGAAGCACAAAATCCTTATGGGGATTCCCTTCTACGGCATGAAATTCAATGGCGTTCATAACGCGAATAACGGCCTGTACCAGACGTTTTCTTCGGGTGGTTCAATACCATATGATGCTATCGCGGCGGCATACCTCACGGATGCTTCGTATTCACGCTTTACGCACCCGGACGCGCGCGTGCCGTGGCTGTTTAACGGCTCAACATTCATTTCCTACGATGATCCGCTCTCCATTGCCGAAAAAGCAGCCTACATCAAGAATGCAGGCCTTGGCGGCGCGGTTGTTTGGGAGCTTTCGCAAAACGCCGACGGTATGCTCATTGGCGTGATTGGCAGTAACATAAAGTAACTACTATTGTAGTTTAACGGTTTACAGTAATGGGGGGTCTGGTAAGGTGAGTCGAACCCTGCGGGGTTGACTCACCTTACCTATGTATTCACACAAAAAATTTTTGTAGGCCTAGAATTCTTGACTCACGATAGCGTAGAGCATATAATATTGCTGTTGCAAAAATCTCTGCGAATGTGGTGGAACGGCATACACAGCAGACTTAAAATCTGCCGGGGAAACCCTGCGAGTTCGAATCTCGCCATTCGCACCAAAAACCAAAGGGCA
>JAEWZS010000145.1 GCA_023458355.1 Bacillota bacterium | reverse complement strand
CGGAAACCATGCTAAACGGCCTTGGTATAACCGGCGATTACCATCAAATGAAAATGTCGGAGCTTGACGGACCGCGCAAGGTTAAAGTGCTTTTAGCACAGGCGCTATTCAAAAAGCCGGACATTTTACTTCTCGACGAGCCAACAAACAACCTCGATCTGTATGCGGTAAAATGGCTTGAGGAGTTCCTGCTGGATTTTGAAAATACTGTGATCGTAGTTTCGCATGACAGGCATTTTCTCAACAAGGTATGCACGCACATCGTGGATATCGACTTCAGCAAAATACAAATGTATGTCGGCAACTACGATTTCTGGTATGAATACACGCAGCTTGCAGCACGGCAGGATCGCGACAAAAGAAAGCAGAACGAGCAGAAGATTAAGGAATTGCAGGAGTTCATACAGCGATTCAGCGCCAACGCGGCGAAGTCCAAGCAAGCAACATCGCGTAAAAAGCTGCTCGATAATTTGCAGATGGACAATTATGCGCCTTCCTCACGCCGTTATCCCTTTATCAGCTTTAAGCCCGACCGTGAGGTAGGAAACGACATCGTTGCCGTTAACGGTATTACAAAGACCGTCGGCGACCGCAAAGTACTCGACAATGTAAGCTTTACGGTATATCCCGGCGATAAGATCGCCTTTATCGGCGAGGATGAAGTTGCTCGCACGACGCTTTTTGAAATACTCATGGGGGAAACGGAACCGGATGCCGGAAGCATTAAATGGGGTGTCACCACCACGCAGGCGCATATGCCTTCTGATAACTCCCGCTATTTCGACAATGTGGAATATAGCCTTGTGGACTGGCTCCGCCAATACTCGCGCGACCAGTACGAGACCACCATCAGAGGCTGGCTTGGCAAATTGTTGTTTTCAGGCGAAGAGGCGTTAAAGCAGGCGAAGGTATTGTCGGGCGGCGAAAAGCAGCGCTGCATGCTTGCAAAGCTCATGCTTTCGGGCGCAAATGTGCTTATTTTAAACGACCCCACAAACCACCTGGACCTCGAAGCCATAACGGCACTGAACGAAGGAATGACGGCGTTTACGGGCGTAATGCTTTTTGCCTCACACGATCATCAGGTAATCCAAACCGTCGCCAACCGCATCATTGAGCTTTTGCCCAATACGATTATCGACAGGCGCGAGACTTTCGACGAGTATCTTGATGACCCGGAGGTCGCAAGGTTAAGAGCTGCAGCGCAATAAAAATAAAGCAAAAAAGCGGTCGTTTCGGCTACTCCGAAACGACCGCTTTTTTTATTCTGAGCATTTATTCTGATAAAAGCCTTTTCTCCCCCGTGATTGCCTGCAAAGGTTCTATGTTTTGGGTTACTTCAAGCACACCCATGTATTCACCCTTTTCATCGCGCACGGCAAAATAGCGGATATAAATGTACTTACCCTTCATATGGATGTAGAACTCCTCGCTGTCTTTCGCTCCGCTTTTAAAATCCGCTATGATTTTTTCCACCACGTGCATACTTGCGGGCGGGTGACAGTCGGTAACTTTCCTGCCTATGATGGAAGTCGTGCGCGGGAAGATACGCTCATTGCTTTGCGAAAAATAGTGAACCAAATCGTCCTTGCTGACAAAGGTGATATCTACCGGAAGCGTATTGAATATACGCTCTAATTCCTTTGCGGTAAACGAGCCGGTGGGGAGCTTAATATCGCCTGTGGGTATTTGCGAGCTCGGTGCGCTTTGACTTTGCTCGGCCTTATTTACACCCTTCCATGCGGGTACATTCTCAATTAGGCAATATCCGAACTCTTCGCTCTCGTCCGCTATCTTCTTCCATTCATCGCTCGTGAGGTTTTCATGAAGTATAGGCAACAGAATGTTTTCTTCTTTGAAGATCATATCAAGCGCCTTTGTAAACGCACCTTCAGCCTCGCTCACTTTAACGGCATTTTTCGCTTCCTTTAAAAGCTCCCGTATCTCATCATCCACACCCCACATCACTTTGGGCGGTGCGGTTACACCGTATTTTTCCATGTAGGGGAATAAGAGATTTTCTTTCTTTTTATAATGGATACTGATGCCCTCGTATAGCTTTTCAAGCCCAACTTTCAAGCCTATACCGTTGCCGCGGATTGCTTCTATAAGCTTCTCAATAGCCCGATTCTCCTGCTTTAGGGTATGAGCTGGGTGGCCCGGCATATCGAACTCCTCCACCGGCTTATGGATATCCTCAATAGAACCCTTAAACACCTCGGCGTGCACGTCGCACAAGCGCTGCACCTCGCTTACGGGTAAACCTTCGCGGATGAGCGCTTGTTCCGCCTGTGATATTTCTTCAGCCGAAACACCTTCAAACGCGGTTGAAAACTGCGCCTTCACCTCGTCGATGGATTTACCCTCATGCAACTGCTTTAAAATGCTTTTTATGGTTTCTTTTCTATACTCGCGGTTGTTGATGAATTCGCTCATACTATTCTCCTTTCGTTACCTCATAGCCGCGCTCTTCAAACGCACGTTTGATAAGCGCCAAATCAATATGCTTCATCTGCGCACCCTTCAAAACGGTCATAAACCGCCCTGCAGTTTGCAGCATTCCGGGTTTTGTGATATCCGTAAACCCAAGGTTTTGTAGAATTTCCGCCGCTTCGGGAGTTTTTGTGCATAGCTCATATACAGTAAGGCTCAGGTCAATCTTTTTCTCCGCCATGGGGCACCCCTCCCATTATTTCAATTCCAAGTAGTTTGCTTGGATATACTATACCAGACAGCCGCCGTGCAGGGCAAGCACTATCTGTTAGATATTCCCACATATTGTGCTGAAAATTCATGCCATTTAGTTGACAAGTCAACCGATTAGCATTATACTCGTGCAAGCGTGAAAGCGGGAGGAAGAAACATGATCTCCATACGGGATATTTGGCTTAGCATGAAGGCTATTCTTCGCTCGGCGCGGCAAATGGTGAACGCGGAGCTGGCACCGCTCAATCTCACAGGTGCAGAGGGGGATATTCTTTTCCACCTGCTTGATGAAAACGAGGGTCTGTCGCAGGAGGAGCTTTCCGAACGGCTCGACGTAGGCAAGGCGGCGGTTTCACGTACGGTCGATTCGCTTGTTTTTAAAGGTTATGTGGCGCGAGAACGCCGCCGAGACGATGCTCGAGCGTACCG
>JAEWZS010000144.1 GCA_023458355.1 Bacillota bacterium | reverse complement strand
CCGCGTGATGCCATAAACGGCATAGACCCTTCGGGCGGCTGCCTGTATTACTACAATCCCAAAACCGCCACCAACAAATGGATGCTGTCAAAACCGGTGCTTTTGGCCATCGGCAACCATTCCTTCTTTAAGTGAGTGAGGTGTAAAATACCATGGCTGAAAAGACAAAAAACATAATCGAACGCATTTTAATACCCGTGCTTCTGGCTGCTGCGCTCATTGCGGTAAGCCTTTGGGGCTCATCGCAGGCAGCGAAAGCGGAGGAATTACAGCGCGGAACAGCGGACATGTACAAACGCTCCTTTATGGAGCTGGCGGACGGCTTTTCAAACATCGAAAAAACGTTATCCAAGCTTATGGTCGTTAACTCCCCCTCACAATACGTGCTTCTCCTCGATGACATTTGGCGGCAGAGCGGCACCTGTGTGGGGCTGATGTCGCAGATACCCTCCTCGCACCTTGATACAGCGAAGCTAAACCGCTTCGTTGTACAGCTTGGGGATTACGCGCATGCCCTCACCAAGAACTCACTTTCCGGAAAGCCCATGACCGAAGAGGACACCAAACAGCTGCAGGATTTATATGCAGCCTGCGTCAATATCTCAAACGATCTGAATACACGCGTACAAAACGGCGATATACCAAACACCGTTATCACAAACGAGCAATATTACACCTCCGCCATGGACATCGAAAATGCTACCGCGCAGGGCGGCGAAAACGACCAGTCCGGCGACAAGGCCTCTGAAGAGGCAAATAAGGCCGGGGAGGCGGCAGGCAATCCGGAAAATAAAAAGCAAGAGGAAAGCGTTAGCGAGTTCCCCGTTCTCATCTATGACGGACCGTATTCCGACAGCTCCGAAAACCGCGAAACGCGCGGACTTACGGGAAATAAGGTGAGCGAGGGCGAGGCGCTTGGCGTGGCGATGGGTATAGCCGGTGACGGTGTCCAATTAAACTACACCGGTCCTACTGAGGGTTCCATACCCACCTACGAATTTGAGTCCGTCACAGAGGATGGCCGCTACCTTTACCTTTCCATTACACAGCAGGGCGGTAAGCTCCTTACCATGATGAAATCAGCAAAGAGCAACCGCGAGGGAATACCCGAGGATGAAGCGGAGCGCGCACGGTACCGTGATGCGGCTGTCGAATACCTAAAGGATCAGGGCTACGGAGAAATGCGCGCCACATATGCGCAGTATTACAGCGGTGCGGCGCTCATCAATTGCGCATCCGTGCAAAGCGACGTGATACTCTACAGCGACCTTATCAAAGTGTGGGTAGACCGGGAGGACATGGAAATCATTGGCTTGGATGCGCGCAATTACTTTTTCAACCATACCGAGCGACAGCTTGAGCAGCCCGCAATTTCATTGGAAGAAGCCAAGGGCTATGTTTCACAGAACCTTACCGTGCAAAGTAGCGCCATCGCGCTCATCCCCATTACCCCGCAGACCGAAAGGCTCTGCTACGAATTCAAGGGTGTGTACGGCGATAACGAGTACATTGTATACATAAACGCGCAAACGGGAGACGAAGAGCAGATTTTCCAAATCATCAAGACAGAAAACGGACAGTTGGTTATGTAGAAAAAGAGAGCGAGAGGAAATGCCGCACATATCGTGCGGCATTTTCCTTTATTATTTCAATGTCTAAATGCATGTCAAGGCATTCTACGATAGTGCTTTCTCCCATTCCTTTTCCCGAAAGCCGACAAGCACAAGCGAATCCAATATGATGAGCGGACGCTTTACTAACATGCCGTCTGCTGAAAGAAGTTTCAGTGCCTCGTCCTCTTCCATCGAGGAAAGCCTGTCTTTTAACCGGAGCGCTTTGTAGGAAAGACCGCTCGTATTGAAAAATGCCTTCAAAGGAAGGCCGCTATTTGCATACCATGCCTTGAGCTCCTCGTAGGACGGGTTATCTTCTTTTATATTGCGATACACATAGGGAATGCCTCGAGCATCAAGCCACGCGAGCGCCTTTTTGCAGGTTGTGCATTTGGGATAGCATACTACCGTCATACTATCTCCTTCTTATTCCGAAAGCTGCTCAAGCGCTTTTGTGTACCCCGACGAACCATATAGTAGGCTGCGGTTCACGCGGGAGATGGTGGCCGTCGATGCGCCTGTCTTTTCTGCGATAACCGTATAGGTTTCACCCTTTTTTAAAAGCCGCGCTACCGCAAAGCGTTGGCTCATCGCCATAAGCTCGTTGATGGTGCAAAGATCTTCAAAAAAACGGTAGCAGTCCTCCTCGTTCTCAAGCGTCAATACCGCTTGAAATAGTGCGTTCATATCCGGACTTCGAAGCTTGCTTTCGTACATATGCGCGCCTCCCTATGCTTTTGCACTTTACTATGCTTATACGGTAGCATAGGAAAGCCCGCTGGTCAAGAAAGCGCGTGCACGCGCAGACTTCGGATTGTCAAGAAGCTTCGCACATCCTTCCTCTACGATAACGCCGTCCTCTAAGAATATCATTTTATCCGCCACAGCGCGGGCAAATGCCATTTCGTGGGTCACCACGAGCATTGTCATACCCATATTGGCAAGATCTCTTATTATTTCGAGTACCCCGCGCGTACTCTCCGGGTCGAGTGCGCTCGTGGGCTCATCAAAGAACAGCATTTCAGGCTCCATTGCGAGCGCACGGGCAATACACACGCGCTGCTTTTCACCTCCTGAAAGCTGATACGGGTAGTTCATAGCGCGGTCCTTTAGCCCCACGGATGAAAGAAGCTGCAGTCCGCTTTCTTCAGCTTGTTCTCGCGGCGTTTTCTTCACAAAAACCGGCGCATCACAAACATTTTGCAGCACACTCCTATGCGGAAAAAGTTCAAAACTCTGAAACACCATGCCAAAGCGCAGCGTGCAAGCGCGAAGCTGCGCCTTATTCACATAACGTGTACCTTGCGGTGTATCCTCCGCAGCCATAAGCTCGTTGTAGCTTATGCTCCCGCCGTCTGCTCGCTCAAGAAGTGCAGCAACGCGAAGCAATGTGGATTTCCCGCCGCCGGAGGGGCCGATCACAGCCGTAACGTCTCCCTCTTTAAGCGTTAGGGATACTCCCTTCAATATCTCCCTATCGCCGAAGCGTTTTACGATGTTTTCCATTTTTAAAACCGTTTTCATACTCATCACCTGTAATACGAGCGCCGCTTTTCAAACCGACCGAAGAGCCATGCTACAGCTAAATTAAACACATAGTAGAAGGTTGCTGCGGCAGCCAACGGCAGCATGCTTTTTTGTGCGCTTGCAATCTGGCGCGCATACGTAAACATATCCATTACGCCGATGGCAAATGCGAGTGATGTATCCTTGATGAGCGTGATTGCCTCGTTGGTCATGGGCGGCAATATGCGCTTTACGACCTGAGGCAGTATAATGCGGAAAAAAGCTTGGCTTTTTGTGTAACCGAGCACCTGCGCAGCTTCGCGCTGACCCTCCGTGATGCTTTCAATACCCGCGCGGTAGATTTCTGCAAAGTACGCTGCGTAATTGAGCACGAACGCTATTACGACCGCATAGAGCTTATACGAAAAGTCAATCTGTATGCGCAATAGATACCACGGTCCGAAGTAGACAACGAGTATCTGAAGCATCAAAGGCGTTCCGCGAAGAAACGAAATGTACGCAGCGCAAATGAGTCTCAGCACGCGGTGTTTACTCAAGCGCGCAAGTGCTAAAGGCAGCGCAAGCGGTATGGCAAACAAAAGCGTGAGCACATAGACGAAAACGCTTATGAGCATACCCTCGCCAAGCTGCGCTACAATATCGGTTAAGCTCACGACGCTCCTCCCAGAATACACACGTCGTAACCAAACCATTTTTCGGAGATTTCTGCAAAGGTGCCGTCTTCAACCATTTTCATAAGCTCCGCTTGCACAATGTCACGAAGCTCAGTGTTGCCGAGCAAAAAGCCTATGCCGTATTTCTCCGCCACAAGCGCGTCATCTAGAATCCGAAACATATCCTCGCGGCCTTGCATTTGGAAGCGTGCAACGCCTACATCCATGGCAATCGCGTCCACCGCGCCGCTTTCAAGCTCCATAAATGCGGTGTTATAATCCCCCCCCTTTTCAAGCATAGAAAAGGAAGCGAGAAGCGTTGCGTTTTCAGCTTGTTCAAGTGCAGATTGCGCAGAGCTTTCGGG
>JAEWZS010000143.1 GCA_023458355.1 Bacillota bacterium | reverse complement strand
CAAATGTTATTCCTTTGCCTGTGCCTGCTTTTTCATGCGGAATTCCTTTTGGAGTATGCGCTTACGAAGGCGTATGGTTTTAGGCGTTACTTCAACAAGCTCATCGTCCGCAATAAACTCGAGGCATTGCTCAAGGCTCAATACACGGTACGGGGTAAGCCTTAAGGCATCGTCGGAGCCTGAGGCACGCATATTGGTGACGTGCTTTTTTTTGCACACGTTTACCGTTATATCCTCATTGCGCGAACATTCGCCGATGACCTGGCCTTCGTAGACGGGTACGCCCGGACCCACAAAAAGATCGCCGCGCTCCTGCGTATTAAATAGGCCGTAGGAGGATGTGTCACCTGTTTCGCTGCAAACAAGAGAGCCCCGTGTGCGCTCCATGATATCGCCTTTATAAGGCTCGTAGTCGTGGAAAATGTGGCTCATCACGCCGTTGCCGCGGGTTTGGGTAAGAAGTTCGCTGCGATAGCCCATGAGGCCGCGAGCAGGGATTAAAAACATCAGTCTGGTGCTGCCTTCAGACTCAGAGAGCATGTTTTGAAGCTCTGCTTTACGCGTACCAAGGTTTGACATAACTGCACCCACGTATTCCTGCGGCACGTCCACGGTAAGTTCTTCAATAGGCTCAAGCAGCGTTCCGTTTTCGTCAGTCTTCATGATGACCTTGGGGCGGGATACGGCAAATTCAAAATCCTGCCGACGCATGGTCTCAATGAGGATGGAAAGGTGCAGTTCACCGCGTCCGCTCACCTTAAACATGTCGGTAGAGCCGGTTTCCTCAATACGCATGGCGACATTGGTTTCGACCTCTTTAAAAAGGCGTTCGCGCAGGTTGCGGGAGGTGACATATTTTCCCTCGCGGCCTGCAAAGGGGCTGTCGTTTACGAGGAACATCATGGAGACGGTCGGCTCGTCTATATGGACGAACGGCAGTGGCTCGACTACGTTGGGGTCGCAGGCTGTTTCGCCGATGCTGATATCCGCAATGCCGGCTACAGCGATGATCTCACCGGCTGTAGCCTCTTCAATCTCAACGCGTTTTAGGCCTTCAAAGCGGTAAAGACGGCTTAACTTTACGTCGCGTTTGGTTCCGCCCCCGCAAATGGTAACATTCTCATAACGGTGCACCTTGCCGCGTTCCACGCGGCCTATACCGATGCGGCCCACATAATCGTCATAGTCTATGGTGGAAAACAAAATTTGAAGCGGAGCGCTTTCGTCACCCGGCGGCGAGGGAACTGTGGAGAGTATGGTATCAAAAAGCGCAGTCATATCTGTGCCCAAGTTATCGGGATCGAGGCTTGAAAAACCGTCGCGCGCGGAGGCGTACACTACGGGGAAGTCGAGCTGTTCTGCGGTTGCACCAAGTTCCATGAATAGCTCAAGCGTCTCATCCACAACCTCGATGGGGCGAGCATCGGGGCGGTCCACCTTGTTCACAACTACGACGGGTATTTTTTTAAGCTCGAGGGCTTTTCTTAATACGAAGCGTGTCTGCGGCATGCAGCCTTCAAACGCATCTACGAGCAAAAGAACGCCATCCACCATCTGAAGAATCCGCTCCACCTCACCGCCAAAGTCTGCATGGCCGGGCGTATCCACAATGTTGATGCGTGTACCCTTGTAGGTAACGGCGGTGTTTTTGGATAATATGGTAATGCCCCGCTCGCGCTCGATGTCGTTTGAATCCATAACGCGCTCTTGCACCTGCTCGTTTATTCGGAACACGCCGCTTTGGCGAAGGAGCTGGTCGACAAGCGTGGTTTTGCCGTGGTCAACGTGTGCGATGATGGCGATGTTTCGTAAATTTTGGTTCATATACGTTTTTTATCGTTCCTTTTCCTGCGGCGGGGATTACCCGCCATAAATCAACATGCTATTATAAAACAGCCATGCATAAAACACAAGTTTTTTCCGCGTTGACATAAAGTCTTATTCATTCTATAATGCATGTACAATCGAAAAACCATCCGGTGGGGGCGTCGGCGCGTTTGCGCCGGCTGAGAATGACCCTTAGAACCTGTACGGATCATGCCGACGTAGGGAAGCGGGAGAAAGAGCAAGCAACTATAAGAGCTTTTACCTCCGCAGGCCAATTTGGCAGCGGAGGTTTTCGTTTGAATACAAATCGTAGAGGTGGTTCTCATGTCATTCAAACTGTTTGAAGAGCTAAAGGAGCTCGACCCTAAAAGCATACTGCTGCTTGTAATCGCTGCTGTCGCGGTACTTGTGTTAATCGCGGTACTCGTAATCTTCAATGCGAAGCGTAACAAAGAAAAACCTACCGGCGAAACTGTCTCAATTGAAAAAGGCAAGAAAACAAATGTGCGCGCGCTCGTATACGGGGCACTTTGCCTGAGCCTATCCTTCGTTTTGAGCTATTTTAAGCTGTTTGAACTGCCGATGGGAGGATCTGTAACGCTTTTTAGCATGCTTCCTCTTGCTGCCTATGCTGCGGCATTCGGTCCCGCATACGGGTTTACGGCCGCTTTTGCCTATAGCCTTTTGCAGGTGGTGCAAGGCGCATATGTGGTACATTGGGCACAGTTTTTCCTCGATTACATTCTCGCGTTCACATGCTTGGGGTTTGCATCGCTGTTCCCCAAAAACCTGCCGCTTGGGATTATCGTATCGGGGTTTGGGCGCTTTGCCTGCTCGGTATTAAGTGGGGTAATTTTCTTTGCCTCCTATGCGGCGGATGCAGGCTTCCAAAGCGCATGGGTCTATTCTATCGCCTACAACGGTTCATCGCTCGGTGTGGATACGCTCCTTTGCGTGATCGTCGCGCTACTCCCTCCGGTGCAAAAAATGCTCCAAAAGATGAAAACGGCATAAATAAACACGTAAAAATCAAGCAGGTGGCATTTTAGCCACCTGCTTGCTGTATGTATTTTTGCTTAACTATCGCAAGAAGTCAAACCGCACCGTGCCGTCAACACCCTCATAATACACAAGAAGAGGTGTTGCGTGGTCGATATAGCTTTTTGCCTCTGCCTCAAACGCTGCTACTGCCGCGGAAACATCGTTACCGTCTGCGTCGGTAAAGGATAGGCCTTTTTTTCCGCTTGTGATGATAAACGATATAGCATTGCTTTTCTTTAGGCTATCAT
>JAEWZS010000142.1 GCA_023458355.1 Bacillota bacterium | reverse complement strand
TATTTTCTCATACGGGCGACGACAGCGTGTATTTTGACCGCCGCGGTATATACGGCAACGGTGCATATCATCATGCAAATTCTCCCTACCGCAGCTGGTACGATCCCTATAACAAAGGTGAGTTTTGTTACTGGTGGGGCTTTGAGAGCCTACCCGAGGTAAACGAACTTAACGAAAGCTACAAGGCGTTTATACATCAGGTGCTTCTAAAATGGGCAGATTGCGGCGCTACTTCATGGCGGCTTGATGTGGCCGATGAGCTGCCGGATGAATTTATCGCATTTTTACGTAAAGAGCTTAAGGCCATAGACCCTGAAGGCGTACTTTTAGGCGAGGTCTGGGACGACGCCTCCAACAAGGAAGGCTTTTGTGCCCGCCGAAAATATGTGGATGGGCACGAGCTTGACAGCGCTATGGGCTACCCGTTTAAAAATGCTGTTTTCGACTTTTTGCTTTCTCGTACTGATGCTGAGGGGCTTGCCTCAAGTCTTTTAACGATTCGGGAAAATTACCCCAAGCCGTTCTACGACGCGCAACTCAATATATTGGGCAGCCACGATACGATACGCGCATTGAGCGTGCTATCGGGTGCACCAAAACGCGACGCACTGACCATGGAGCAGCAAAGGGTATATAAGAGCGATGAAACGGAGCTTAAGCGCGGGCGAAAGCGGCTCATGCTTGCGGCTTTTATCCAAATGGCGGTTCCCGGCGTTCCTTGCATATACTATGGTGACGAGGCAGGGCTTGTTGGTTTGGCGGATCCGTTCTGCCGCGCCACGTATCCTTGGGGTCGCGAGGATTCTGAAATTTCTGACTTCTACTGCGCGATTACGCGTATTAGGGCAGAAAGTTCGGCGTTAAAAAGCGGCATGTGCGGCTTTGCGGCAATCGGTAAAGATGTGTTTTCGGTGTTCAGGTGTTTTGAGCACGAAAGCGTTATAACCATTGTTAACCGCTCGGAGGAAAAAGTAGAGGTCAAGCTGCAAGCCGAAAGCTTTACGGAAGGGCCGGACGCCGGTGCACTTACATTGGCAAGAATGTACCGTGATGTGCTCAAAGGCGGCACCATACATACGCATAACGGCGTTTTAAAGCTTGCGCTCGCGCCTTTATCAGGAGTTATGTTACTATCCTATAACGACGAAATTTAGAAAAGCAAGGGATCAAATATGTTTCAGGGCAGATATGGGCATGACAAGCTAAACCGTACGATTTTCATCACGGGACTCGTGATGAGCGTACTTTCGCTTCTTTTTTCGTTTTTAAAGGTACCCGCGGTTTCCATGGCAGCGAGCGTACTTTCATGGATACTGCTGGCTTTGGGCATATTGCGCATGTTCTCACGAAACTTCTACGCGCGGCAGCAGGAGCTCAAGCAATACATGCTTTTTGAAAACAAGGTTATGCAATGGTGGCGGAGTACGTTTCAAACGGGCGGCTTCAAAAAACGGACGGACAATATACGCTCTTTCTCGCAGGAGCGCCGCAAATTCAAATACCTCGTTTGCCCGCAATGCTCACAAAAACTGCGCGTACCGCGCGGTAAGGGCAAAATTCGTGTCACCTGCACCAAGTGCAGCTGCAAATTTGAGGCAAGAAGCTAGGGTTTGCAATTTCTTACACCCCCTAAAATAAAGGTGTTTTTCGCATCCATCTGTGATACACTAACAACATACTCTGAAAGGAAGATATACTATGGCAACCATCAATAAGAATATGACCATCGCGGAGATTTTAAAGACAGACAGCGGCATTGCCGATATACTCATGGCTTCGGGCATGCATTGTTTGGGCTGCATTATGGCCCACGGAGAGGATCTCGAACAGGCCTGCGCCGTACACGGCATCGACGCAGTAAGCCTTGAGAGCAAAATCAACCAATATCTTGAAGCACAAAACGCGTAACGCACGATGAGCGTCAAATCCATCGTAAGGGGCGCCCTCATCGGGGCGCTCTATGTTTTATTAACGCTCGTTGTGCAGCCTATAAGCTCCGGACTCATGCAGCTTCGTGTGTCGGAGGCACTAAGTGTGCTTCCGTATTTTACGCCTGCCGCCGTACCGGGGCTATTTATCGGCTGTTTTGTTGCAAACCTCATTATGGGAAGTCCGATTTGGGATGTGGTTTTCGGCAGCCTCGCTACGCTTTTAGCCGCTGCGGCAACGTATGGGATAAAAAAAGCGGGCCTGTCAAAATGGCTCGCACCGCTTCCGGCAGTACTAATTAACGCTGTAATTGTCGGGTATATTTTAACCTATGTATACGAAGTGGGCGTGCCTTTTGAGATAAGCGCACTCTATGTAGGGGCAGGGCAGGCAATCTCCTGCTATTTGCTCGGGATGCCGCTTTTGCTCGGATTAAAGAAGTTCGGCAAAAAGCTGTTTGCGTAGAAAACGGAGTTGAACCATTGCGGTTCAACTCTTTTTATATATGAAATCTTCTGTCGAGTTCCGCTGTTACGTTCTTTCTGCCGAAAAGGAAGAGTCCGCCGATGGTAAGCGCCGAGCAGGCAGCGGCGAGTATGCTCGGGTAAATGGGCTCAGCCACATTAAACAGCACGAGAAGAAGCGGAATAAAACCGATAACGCAAAGGGATATCTGCGAGATCACATAGTCCTTTAAGGTATGGCGTTTTCGAAGCATCAGCACGTTGATGGCTAAGATGAAGCCGATAAAGATAAAAGGCATCGTATAAGAAACAGCCCAGCTCGCCTGGATGATCACTCTTTCACTGTCAGAAAACGCATTGATTGCCAAGAGCATAAGCGCTATGCCGACTGCATGCGCCATGAGTTTAAGACCCAGGTGTACGCGTTTTTTAAAGGTAATGAGGCCGCAAAGCCATACATAAAGAACCGGTGCCGCAACGAGTGCGCTCCAAAGATGATTGTTCCACGTTAGAAGATTGATGAGCACGCACACGACAATCGTTGTAACGCAAATGCCGCTGTAGATAAGCGCAAGAAGTCGGCTGCGCCGCTTAAACGGCGCAAAGTCAGGATACGTCTCGACAAGATTTACGTCCTCCCTCGCCGGCAGTTTCTCATGGCAGAGCGGGCAAATATCTGTTTTTGTGGAGATGGAGACCTTACATGCCTCGCAATATTGCAAATTAGAAATCATAGTTTTCCCTTAAATTGCTTTGTATCTCAACCTCAAGCCCCTCGCTTGCGAGGAACATAAAAAACTGACGTTCAAATTCGGTTTCATAAAGAGATCGTAATATGCTGATTGTCAACCTTCCGTTGCATGAGGCCACGCCTACGCCGTGGGTAAGCTGATTGCCAACGGACAGGTTAAAGTCAAAATCCTTAACGTGCTTTGCCATACTCTCGGGAAGCCGCACATCTCCTAAGTTCGATAGTGTTACGGTGGACAGCAATGAGCCAAGCATATGGTTTGTGATGCGAAGCGCCAGGATTTTGAGGGGCAGCGGGCTAAGCCTCAATGCGATGTTTTTTTCTGCTGCCACGTTGGCGTTTAAATACCCCTGCAGCTTTTCCTTCTTTGTTTCAAAGGCGAATTGGCCTTTGATAAGCGAAAGTATATCCTCAAACGTGAGTGTGAGATGCTTGCAGGGAATGCTCGTATGGAAAAACAGCGAGAAATTACGAAGCGTACTTGAGCCGTAATAGCGGCGCATATTCACCGGCACGCAAATGTTGATGGGGCGCTTGGACCGTTGGATGAACGGGTCGGATTTGTATACGGCGTAGGCCAGCGCGGCGGATAGGTACTGCGTAAGTGTCGCGCCGCGCTTGCGCGCAGCGTTGAGCGCCTCGTTCACATCAAGCTTTCCGTTGATGGCACCATAACCGCCCATGGCGGAAATACGTGTACCCTGCAGGCGGTAAGCGGGTTTAACATCGCCGCGGTCGGTGGGTGAGCCCGTAAAGTTTTTAATAAAGCTGTCTTCCGTTTCAGCAGGCGATGGCTTTTCGTCTACGGTGAGCACAAGACCGTCCGCTGAAAGCTCGTTTCCCATCAGCTCCAGATAGCGGTAGGTGATAGCCTTTAAAAACTCGAGCGCTCCCGTGCCGTCACAAAGGCTGTGGAAAGTCTCAAGCGTGATGCGGTTGTTGTAGTAAGATACCGTAAAATGGTATCCGTTGTTTGAAAGTGTATCGATATGTGCGTTCATATAGGGGGATTCAGCGCGCACCTTGGGCATACGTTCGTTGTACTCGTAATAGTTCCAAAAGATTCCGCGTCTGAGGAGTACATACAGCGTAGGGAAGCGAGGCTTTAAAT
>JAEWZS010000141.1 GCA_023458355.1 Bacillota bacterium | reverse complement strand
AAATCAGCTTTTTCATGCTCCGAACACCTTCCTAACATAACCGCTAGCAGCACAAACAAAAGGCTGCACCTTTATACTATAACGACGCAGCATCGAGGCGGAAAATGATGATTTTTTTCTGAAGCTTTATATGAAATACGAAAATGTATATTGCACAGGGAAGCAATAGGGGGCTAAAGCACTTAATTTACAGTGCTTTAGCCCCGTTGATGCTGACGATTAAATATTAATTTAGGATCTCGCTTGGTATCCCGAATATATCAAGCAACAGAGATCAGCGGAAAAACAGCGGCAGATGTTCGCGGTTAGCCTCAAGCATTTCATCAAGCATCCTCTCCGCGTCGTCCACCGAGGGTACGAGGGGGTGATGTGCAAGTGCCAGAAGTGCAAGGCTCCGGTCGCCTGTAACTGCGGCATCAATCGCCAATCGCTCGTAGGTTTTAACAGCGCTAATAAGCCCTTTTATGGCTTCGGGCACTGTCGTGACGGGTACAGGCGCAGGGCCGTCGCGGTGTATACGGCAATTTACTTCGATGCAGTCGTCATCTCTTAAAAAGTCCAGCGTACCTTGGTTTGATACGTTGACGGTCTGTACGTCGCCTGTGTCGTTATATAGCGAGCACATCAGCCGCACGGCTGCCTCAGAATAGAACGCGCCGCCGCGCTCCTCCAGTTGCTTGGGCTTGTAGTCAAGTTTTGGGTCGCTGTAAAGCGCAAGAAGCTCATTTTCTAATTTCTGTACCACCTGCGCACGAGATCCTTTTCCGCTAGCACTCTCTTGCTCCTCAAGAAGCATTTCCTTGTTCATATAATAATACTTGAGGTAATAGGAGGGGATGGCTCCAAGCGCGCGCAGGAAGTTTTTATTCCACTCGCCTTCAGGTACGTTTTTGGCGGCGTAGCTCTTACGCCTGCCAATCAGTTCACTTAGCTTATCCTCTCCGTCTATATCAATCCTTGTGACAAAGTGCAGGTGGTTGAGGCCGGTGAACTCGCAATATACCCGGCTTTCTTCTACACCATACGTTTGGCACAGCCATTTAACCATACCGATAGGGGAATTACATAGGCCGATCGTACGGATGTCGGAATATTTATTAAGTGCTTGCGTGACCATGCCGGAAGGGTTGGTAAAGCTCAAAAGCCATGCATTAGGGCAGAGCCGCTTCATGTCTTTGGCGATATCGAGCATCACGGGAATGGTGCGTAGCGCCTTCATCATCCCGCCGGGGCCTGTAGTTTCCTGCCCGATCATATTGTATTTAAGCGGTATGGATTCATCCAGCGCGCGTGCCTTTAAAAGCCCCACGCGAAGCTGTGTAGAAACAAAATCTGCTCTGTAGAGCGCTTCCTCGCGGTCAAACGTAAGGTCCACCTGCATGGGTAGTCCCGATCTTTTTACCATCCGTTGCGCCATAGCCCCAACGACCGTGAGCTTATGTGCTCCTTTGGGGATGTCTACCAATACAAGCTTTTCTACGGGAAAACGCTCGTAATTCTTAATAAGCCCTTCAATAAGTTCCGGCGTATAGGTAGAACCTCCGCCGATGACAGCCAATTTTAATCCCCTTGTCATATTGCTCACTCCTTTTATAGGCTTAGTTCTTCACACAGCGTGCTATAAACCCGTTCGTCAACAGTGCGTCCGCCCATTTGCATCGCCATCAAAAGCGCACCGGCAACAGGCTGCACTTTCAAAATACGGCATCTGCATCCGGGTGCTACACTCTCCACCGCCTTTTTTATATAGGGAAGCAGAAAGCGGCTGTCGCCCTGCGAGAGAATACTGCCTGCAAGCACAAGATCAAAACAATCCTCCTGCATGTTAAGCTTTTTTATGACCGCCGCTGCGGCTAAGCCCAGTTCTTCGCCCTGTTTTTTCAATATGCCGCGCGCCACTTCGTCATCCTTTGCTACCTCAAACAGCATGGGTACGAGGCCTGAAGGTACATCGTGTTCATGGTCAAGATAATTGTCCCGCATTGCCTCCACGCTGCTAAACCCAAGCGTTTTGAGGATTGCGCCGGTCAAAAGCGTTGGTTCCGCTCGACCGTCCCACGCGCGGATGACGCTTCGAAACGCCTCTATTGCCAGTTCGCTGCCTCCGAAATCGCCGAAGGCATAGCCAAAGCCGCCGCATTGGTATTCGGCTCCGTGCTTATTGATGCCGTAAGCATTCGTGCCCGTGCCGCAAATAAGCACAACCCCGTAGTTAAGGTTTGTACCTGCTCTAAGTGCAATGATCGTGTCGCATACGATTTTCGTGCTTTTAAAATTCAGATCGGCGAGCATAGGACGAAGTATGGTAAAATCGTGCTCCCTGTCCGCACCCGCAAGCCCGAAAACGGCGTGATCGATAGAATCGCGCGTAAGGCAGGAATTCTTTAGAGCATCGTCCACCGCGGCATAAATGTTTTTTCGAGCTGTCTCGCGATCTACCTGGTGGTTACCGCATCCGCTTAATGCGCTACCTACGATACGTCCCGATTCATCGCATATGACGCAAAGTGTTTTGCTGCCACCGCCGTCCACGCCTAGATAATACATGTTGGCCCTCTCTTACTTGTTTGATGGTAGAAAAGCTTGATCATTAAGTCCGCCATGTTTCGGCCCGTTTGTTTCTATCTATAAAACGGGCCTATCTCTCTCGCTATGACAAATGAACTATAGAATGGCACTACCTTACAGCCGGACGCACGCACTTACTGAATTGACACTGCTCTGTCCCAATACGCCGCTTAAACAGCCTGTTGAAATTTGACTTCTGTTGGGATTTACTTCCCTTAATTTGAAACAAATGTGTGCTTAAAGTCCTTGCAAAGATGCTGCGCGGCGGTGCGGCCTGTAGTAAGCGCTACGGGCACTCCGCCGGGGTTCATGAGCCGCTGCCCGGCAAAGTACAGGTTGTTGACGCTTTCGGACTTGCAGGGGTAGGCGGCAGGTGCTGTGCCAACCGGAGAAACAGACATCCACGAGCCCTTGTAAGAGTTAAGATAACGCTCGTAAGTTAGGGGAGTAGCGACGTCCCACACCGCAATTTTGCCTTCTAGCTGCGGGAACTTGCGTGTAAGAATGCCGATATACTTCTCTGCAAGTTTTTCCTTTTCAGATCGGTAAGAACCGTTTTCCTTGGCAGCTTTCCAAAAATCGTAGGTGTCACCGATTATCACGCCGGTCAGCGCGGTACAGCCATCAGGTGCGTAGCCTGAATAGCCCGCGTAATTGCATAGGTTCACAACAGGCTCCTGCTTGCCGCCACAGAAAAAGGGTTCATCCGGCACAAAATGGAGGCGTTCGGGCAGCATGGAAAGATCTGCCTCGACGCCGTGTGCGATAAAGGTATTTAGGAGCGGGTTAGTATTTTCGCGCATACGCTGCATCCACTTCTCGTTGAGCGGTGGGGTAAACAGCGTGTCGATTGCCATGCGTGTATCCTGTGTTACGATAACCGCTTGTGCATGCACGATTGTGCCGTCATTTAGTTCCACGCCGGTGGTCTTTCCGTCTTTTAGGAGTATGCGGGCAACTTTTTTGCTGTATTCGATTTTGCCGTCCAAACGCTCATAAAGATCCGCCATGCGTCGTGTCATAGCGAGAGAACCTCCCTCGGGGTAGCCGCCGTCGCCGCACGTGAGGGTAGCAATGGTGAACACAAGCCCCGTAGCGCTCTGCTCGGGACCGATGGCACTTTCAAAAAGCAAACGTATCGCAGGGCTTTGAAAGCGAGCCGCGTATTCTTTGACGGTGATGGAGGAATAAAACATCATCCGAGGCACGGCGCGAAGTGTTTTGAAAAGTTCTGAAAGAGAGAATGCTGTTTTCTCGCGCATTCTTATACCGCGTATGTTGGAAACGGGCATGGAGACGCTTTCAAACTTTTTGATATCATCGCAAAGCGTGTTAATCTCTTGCGCATCCTCGGGCGAGATTTTCAAGAAATGCGCGCGTAACTTTTCCGCATCGCGATACAGGCATACTTCGGTTCTCTCATAGTCCAGCACAAAAAAAGGGTCACGGTACAGAACCTTTGTTGTATCATCAAGTGCACCCACCTCGCGCCAAAGCTTATTTAGTGCCTTTTTTGGCGATGAGCCCGTGAGCCAATGCAATCCGCCCTCAAACAAATAACCCTTGCGACGCCAGCTCGTCGAGGCGCCGCCAGGTAGGTTGTGGCTTTCATAAATCACGGTGTTAAAACCGCTCCTTTGCGCGTATATGCCCGCCGACAGCCCGGCGATACCGGCACCGACGATAATTACATTTCCCATATGCACCTCCAAAACATATAAAACATTCGTCGTTGAAATGAAAAAATCCTGCGACAGCCCAACATCCCTGCTATAATAAAGAGCAAATCGGAGTATGATTTGGAATTGAGAGGAAGAAAATACGTGCTTGACCGCGCATTCTATTTACAAAACGGCATCGACCTTGCAAAGGCGCTCATCGGCAAGGTGCTTGTACATGAAACACACGAGGCCGTTCTGAAAGGCCGAATTGTTGAGACAGAGGCATACATGGGCACTGTTGACGCGGCAGCGCATTCCTACAGAGGAAATCCTTTCGGCCGCGTGAACGTGCAGTATAACGAGGGTGGTTTTGCTTACATTTATTTGATCTACGGCATGCACAGCTGCATGAATGTGGTGGCAAACGTAAGCGATGTACCGGAGGCGGTTTTGATACGCGCGCTAGAGCCCGTCTTAGGTATAGAGGAGATGAAAAAAAGCCGCAAAACCGACGCGGTCAAGGCACTATGCTCAGGCCCCGGCAAGCTATGCCAAGCCATGCGTATCACGAGAGAGCAATACGGCCTCGATCTTTGCCAAAAACCTCTGTACATCGAGGAGCCGGAGGAGAATCGCGCAGTACGCATTGGTGCTACCAAGCGCATCAATGTGGATTATGCCGGGGAGGCAGCGCTTTACCCTTGGCGCTTTGTGGAGCTTGAAAGCCCGTATTTAAGCAAAAAGGTGAAGCCGCAAGAGCTAATCCTGCCCGATTAAGGTACCGCTATACGCTCCTCAAACCATGCGGACATATCCTTGCCCGTTGCATCGGAAAATGCAGCGATTAAATCGCTTGCCTTTGCATTTTTATAGCTGTGTTCGCCTATGTAATCTTGCAGCGCATCATAAAACGCATCGTCGCCGATCGTTTTATATAGCTCGCGCATAACATGAGATCCGTAGGCGTATACCACATAGAAGTAATCCGAAGTGTTATCGGGGAAGCTAGAAAGAGGCGCATCGAGGCGAAGCGTCCTTTTATAGCTGTCAAGGCCTTGAAACACGTAGTCCCATAACGGCGTATAGATATCCTGCGCTGTTTCGCGGATGAATTCGAAGCCTAAAAAATCCACAAGCGATTCGTCCACCCAAGGCTCCTTGAGCGGGTCGCTGCCGACGATGCCGTAAAACCACTGATGCGCTACCTCGTGCGCTATGGTCATGGCTGCATATGGCTGGATGTTCGCCGATCCGTTAAGAATCTCTGCGTCGATCATCACAAGCCCGGGGTACTCCATACCGCCGCCCGCATCAAAGCCAACCACGCATAGTCTTTCATAGGGGTAATCGCATAGCTTTTCTGAGAAAAACATTAGTGCGTCCGCGCCGTTCCCCGCGGCAAATGTAGCGCCCCGCTGTGAATCCGATATGCCGACAACCTCAACTCCGTTTACTTCCCGCGTTGTAACATACGCGTTTTTTTGGAGCGAAAACGCAAAATCGCGTACTCCATGTGCCTTGGCGAGCACGGTGGTAATACCCGCTTCAGTCCTTTCCTCCTCTACACTTCCCGTACAGGCAAGTGTGTAGTTTTGCGGTGCGGATATGGAAACGCGGTAATCGGCAACTTCGCTGTAAAAGCTGTCACCCTTATCGTAATACGCATCTGTGCGCCATGCGCCGTTTTCATAAACAGCTGCGATTGGAATGGCGTTGCCAAACATGAAGCGGCCGCCTCCCGCGCCGAAGCGGTTGTCCGTTTTCGGAATCTTAATGATATACTCTATATAAATCGGCGTACTATCGCCCGTTTTAAGTTCGCGCATAAGTGGGATCGATATATGCGCGGTATCTGCGCTTAGAGAATAGTCCGCATCAAAGCCGTCCACGGTTACGGTTGTAAGCGTAAGGCAGTTTTCGCTTACAGCGTTTGGGAAAAGGTTCATCATGACCGTAAAAAGGCTGTCTGCATAACGGTTTACATAGTCAAGCCGGAGCTTGCCGAATAGAAGCTCTTCCTTAGTATCCACCGTGATGACCGTTTCGTATAAGCTAAAACCCGCCTGTATCGGACTTTGATTAGGCGAAGGCGTAATTGCTATTGTGGGGGAGACAACGATTTCAGGGGTTTTAGAACTTGTAGGGGATGCGGTAGTTTGCGTTTCGGGCAAGGCCTCTTTTTCAAACGGCCGCAAAATAAGAAGTGCAGCGAGCGCCACAACAAGAAGCGCCGCTAGGATAAGGAATACTCGCTGCTGCCGCCTTTTCCGTTCGCGCAGAGTGCTCATTGTTGCCCTCCCGAAAATTTGTAGTGATGTTGTATGGATTATATCATAGGAGGTCTCATCACGTACATTTTCCTTTATGCCATTAACACAGTATTCCCGTTCGTGCTATAATAAAACTGCCATGCTTAAGGGGAGGAACCAATGCAGTTTCTGTTTAATCGCGAGTCGGCGCTTTTTTTAAGCACGCCTGTCGAAAACCTTTTTCTTCTTGAATATATGCCGCAGGCACCGGAAGGATATGTGAAGGCATATCTTTACGGGCTTGCGC
>JAEWZS010000140.1 GCA_023458355.1 Bacillota bacterium | reverse complement strand
ACGTAGGGCGGGTATTGAGGAGCCTTGTGGAAACGGAAAAAGAAAACCGCGTGGAATTACTTGACGGTGTTAAGGTGAAAAGCGATAAGGGGTGGGTGCACATCAGCCCTTCAGAAAGCTTTATGTCGTGTAAGGTACTTGCCGGGGGGTACAGTGAAGAATACTCCAAGGAACTTACGGATAATTACCTTGATAAGGTTCGAAAGCTCGTAGAGAGTACGGCAAAGAAATAGGCAGGGCTTGAAAAAAGATGTATGCGCGTATAAAATAAAATTTGTTGCTTTAGTAAAGTACGGAGGCGCGCATGTTCAACATCGTCTTGGTAGAACCGGAAATTCCGCAGAATACGGGTAACATATCACGTACCTGTGCCGTGACCGGCACCAGGCTGCATCTTGTTCGCCCGCTCGGGTTTACAATCGACGACGCTAAGCTTAAACGTGCAGGCCTCGATTACTGGCAGGACCTTGACATAACGTATTACGATTCGTTTGAAGAGGTGGAGGAGAAGAACCCCAATGCGCGGTTTTTCCTCTTTTCCACACACGCAAACCGTGCGTATTCTGATGTAAGCTACCGTGACGGCGATTCTTTGGTGTTTGGAAAGGAAACGGCTGGACTTGGCGAAAAGCTTTTAAGCCGCCGTGCAAATGACGCTGTGCGAATCCCCATGAAAAAGGAACAGCGCTCGTTAAACCTATCCAATTCCGCGGCACTTGCGCTTTATGAAGCACTTCGGCAAACCGGTTTTACGGGACTCGAGTAAATTACGAAAATAATCGGCCGATATTCCCGTTTTCCATGCTTTTTTCCTTGACATCATGAAAAGGATTGGATAAAATACCATAGTGTGTTCGTTAGGACAGGCGCAATGCGGCCACAGCCCCGGCTCGCAGGGAACGCCCTTCCTCTGACAATGCAAAACATCAACCTTTGGAGGATGAGCCATGAAAACCTATATGGCAAAAGGCGAAACCCTCGAACGTAAGTGGTATGTTGTGGATGCGACCGACAAGGTGCTCGGCCGTTTGTCTACACAGGTAGCCACTATACTTCGCGGTAAGCATAAGCCGATATTTACGCCGCACGTCGACACCGGCGACCACGTTATCATTATCAATGCGGATAAGGTCGTGTTGACCGGCAAAAAGCTCGATAATAAAATGTACTACACGCATAGCGAATTTCCCGGAAGCCTCCGTGAGATACCGTACCGCGAACTCCTTTCCAAGAAGCCCGAGTTTGCAGTGTACGAATCCATTCGCCGCATGATGCCCAAGGGTCCTCTGGGCCGCAAGATGCTCAAGAAGCTCCGCGTTTACCGCGGGCCTAACCACGAGCAAGCCGCGCAGATGCCCGAAACGCTCGTGCTCAAATAAGGGAAGGAGGAACGAAACATGGCAACAGCTCAATTTTTAGGCACCGGAAGGCGCAAAAAGTCCATTGCCCGCGTTCGTCTGTTCCCGGGCACAGGCACTTTCACGGTCAACAAGCGCGATCTCGAAAATTACTTTGGGTATGAGACCCTTAAAATGATCGCCCGCGCACCCTTGACACTTACAAACAATCTTTCCAAGTACGATGTGTTTGTCAACGTGTACGGCGGCGGTACCACCGGCCAAGCCGGTGCAATCCGTCACGGCATCGCCCGTGCACTCATCGTTGCGGATCCTGCACTTCGCGGTGAACTTAAAAAGGCCGGCTTCCTCACGCGCGACCCGCGCATGAAGGAGCGTAAGAAATACGGTCTCAAGGCCGCACGTCGCGCGCCCCAGTTCTCCAAGCGTTAATTTCGCAGCATTTCAAAAGCCCGAATTCGTTCGGGCTTTTTTGATATCTCTGCTTTCGTGACTTTGTTACTGCCTCTAAAGTCCAAAGTAGATTGCTTTATTGTTTAGCGGAGAATATGTTATACTAGTCAGTACAGTCCGGTAAGGGTTCAACTCCCTTGCTTTAACGGCAGAAATACGAAAACCGAGGTATTGTATGAAGGATATCATCATCATCGGCGGCGGGCCTGCGGGACTTGCGGCGGGCATCTATGCCGCAAGAAGCGGCAGAGGTGCTTTGCTTTTTGAGAGCATGTATCCCGGCGGGCAGATGACCAAAACGATGAACGTAGAAAATTATCCCGGCTTTGAGCAGGGCGTAGATGGTTTTTCGTTGGCGGCAAAGCTTGAAAAGCAGGCGCAAAGCTTCGGCCTCCAAACGGTGACCGAGGAGGTTGTGGGTGTAGAATTCAATGGCCCCGTAAAGCGAGTAAAAACACCGGGTAAGGAATATGAAGCGAAAGCTGTAATCATCGCTACGGGTGCTTCGCCGCGCAAGCTCAAAATCGCACGCGAGGAAGAGCTCATAGGAGCAGGCATTTCCTATTGCGCTACCTGTGACGGCGCCTTCTTCAAAAACCGCAACGTAGCTGTTATTGGCGGCGGCGATACTGCTGTTGCAGACGCGCTCTATCTTGAGCATTTTGTGAATAAGGTGTATGTCGTGCATAGGCGCGACGCACTTCGTGCTACGGACATTTTGCAAAAGGCTGCCTTTAACGAGCCAAAGATCGAATTCGTATGGAACAGTGTCCCCGAGCGCATATTGGGCGATAAGGAAGTAACGGGTCTCGTTGTGAAAAACACATCGGGTGAGGAAAGAGAGCTTAGCTTAGAGGGTATCTTCGTTGCCGTAGGTATCGTGCCAAACGCAGCTTTATTTAAGGGTATTCTCGATCTTAACGAGGGTGGCTACATCATAACCGACGTACATATGAATACCTCCGTGAAAGGCGTCTACGCCGCAGGTGACGTGCGTAACACCCCATTAAGGCAAATCGTTACAGCCGTAGCAGACGGCGCTGTAGCAGCTACTTCAGCCGTTGAGCATATTATGATCTGATACGGAGGACGGGTTATGGCAAGGCTTTTTGGTACAGATGGCGTGCGAGGCATCGCCAACAAGGACCTTACATGCGAGCTTGCAATGAAAATCGGCGCATGCGGAGCATATGTTTTGACGAACGAAGTGCATAACCCCAGGATACTCGTCGGTATGGATACGCGGCGCTCGGGCGATATGCTTAGTGCAGCGCTTACAGCCGGTATCTGCTCTGTGGGTGGCGATGTAATCGACGTTGGCGTTATCCCGACACCTGCTTTAGCATATCTTGTGCGATTGTATGAGGCGGACGCAGCTGTCATGGTAAGCGCGTCACACAACACCATGGAGTATAACGGCATCAAATGGTTCAACGCAAAAGGATATAAACTGCCCGACGAGCTTGAGGACGAAATTGAGCGTATGATCAAAGACGATGTACCGTTACAAAGGCCGACCGGTACGGACGTGGGGCATGTGATTAAAGCAAAGCGTGCTGCGTCAGAATACGCGTCCTTTTTGAAATCTACCGCTCGTACGCGCTTTGATGGCCTCCGCGTGGTGCTCGACTGCGCGAACGGCGCTTCTTCCAACATCGCGCGGGAAGTGTTTTCATCGCTCGGTGCGGATGTCATATCTTGTGCTGACGAGCCGGACGGTAACAACATCAATGAAAAATGCGGCTCCATGCATGTTGAGCGGCTCCAGGAACTCGTAACGGAAACGGGTGCTGACGCCGGTT
>JAEWZS010000139.1 GCA_023458355.1 Bacillota bacterium | reverse complement strand
CCTTAAACATTCAATCTACAATAATAAGAGCGGATTTTCTATCCGCTCTTATCTTACATTTTCTCCCATCTCAAAATTGCATTTTCACATAAAATCCGTTACTATGGGAATAGGTTATACTTTCGGGAAATAGGGTATACTTTCGCTCCGTATAAAGGGGGAGAAGCTGCGTGCAAATCGCATATCAACTGCAAAGCGCCGCGGTAGGGCTTTTCCTTCTTGCGCTCATCTTTTTCAACCTCCGCCGCCATGGCATCCGCCACAAACACTCCCAAACCACATTTATGGTTGTGCTGCTCTTTGACGCACTTCTCCTTAGTTTAGATGCCTTCATGAGCTTAATGAGTGGCAGTACCCACGCATTTTCCATCGCAGTTCTGCCCGCTGTTGTAACAGTATATTATGTTTTTGCTCCCTTACCGGGTGCGCTTTTGGTACTTTATCTGTACCATCTTATTCGCCGCGAGCAAAGCCCTAAGCCTGCGTTTATTTTTGCTCTGTTTTTGCCCGCTGTGCTCAACGCTTTTTGCGCGCTCCTCAGTTTAGAGATACCCTTGACGTTTATGATTGCGGATGGCAACGTATACGAACGCGGCCCGTATTTTGCACTGATGGTGGTAATAAGTTACTGCTATATGCTCTTTTTCCTTTTGACGCTTTGGTACAAGCGCACCTCCATGCTGAAAAAGGAGTTTTCCATTTTGCTTTCCTCAGTACTTCTGCCTATAGCGGCGGGAATATTAGAAAGCCTTTTTACTGAAATCAACGTGCTCTGGCTAACGTTTTCCCTGGCGCTACTGCTTCTCTACATCAACATGCAAAACATCCAGGTAAATACAGATTATCTCACCGGGCTTTATAACCGCCGTAAGTTTGACGCTGCGCTCGAGGCGTATTTTTCCTCCGGCAGCAAGCGTACAAGACTTTGCGGCGTGATGGTGGACATAGATCGTTTCAAGCAAATTAACGACCGCTTTGGACATGACACGGGCGATAAGGTGCTTCGTGCCGTAGCGGAGGTATTAAGGCACAGCGCGCGCAAAAAAGACCTCGTAGCGCGCGTCGGCGGGGATGAGTTTGCCATCCTTTTCGGCGGTGGCAGCCTTACTACAGCAGACGTTATTAAAAATATCGGCAAAGGCATTAACATGCTCAACACAAGAGGCGGGTATCCGTTTGAGATTAGCCTCAGCATAGGCAGCGAAATTTGCGGCATAAGATCCCACATGACCCAACGTGAGTTCTACAAGCACCTCGATTCCAGCATGTATGAGCAAAAACGCAGCAAATCCGTGCTTTTCGAACCCGAACGGGCGGATATTTATAAAAGCATAACTTAACAATTCAGGGACATTAAAAAAACTCTCCCGCCGTTTAAGGCGGGAGTATTTTTCTTTATCTTTTTATCCTGCAGGCGTTGGCGTGAGTTCGGGTGTCGGCTCCGGCGTAATAGGTGCAATCGTAGGTGCCGGCGTGTACGGGTCGATGGTTGGGTAAACGATGATGCCGCCTGAACCGTCGTCTGTGAATTCCGGGAAAATATAGGTGGGTGACGGCGTGCGCGGGGGAAGCGATTCGCCGGGCTTTAGTACCTTCGCATCCTTAGGCTCTTCGGCGGATTCGAATATAAATTGGTGCATCGCGAGCGCGTTTGCCGGGAGGTCACATAAAAGTACGGATGAGCGCGCATAGCTGCCGCTCTTATATAATCCATCCGCAGGTGCGCGATAGTGCAAAAGCCCATTTGTATTAAGCGTCAGTACACTCAGCATGCAGTTTAGAATATTGGCGTTCGTCATATTGGTCTCAACATGCGGTAGGACATCATCGAGCATGTCGTACTGCTTGGTTAAGCTCGCTTTCATAAACTTGGCAAATACCGCGGTGAGTACGGAAAACTGGCGGTTGGTGCGGTTGAAGTCGCTGTCAAGATGCCTTACGCGCGCATAGCCGAGCGCTTGCTTACCGGTAAGCTTCACATTGCCGGCATTGGCAAATATGAACCCGTCCCAAAGGTATTCTACACCGCGCTGCTTATTAAGTCCCGCGATGCAGTCGTTGGCGGAGGATATTTCTGCGGCGGTCATCTTCACGGTAATGCCCCCGAGTTCGTCGATGATTTCCTCGAACATATTGAAATCCACAAGAACATAGTCTCGTAAATTCAGATGAAAGCTTTGGTTGACGGTCTTAAGAAGAAGTTCCACACCGCCTTTTGCAGCGGAGGAGTTGAGTTTGCCGTAGCCGTTATCGGGGATATCCACAAGCGTGTCACGTAAAATGGAAGTAAGCTTTAAGCGCTTGTTCACGGTGTCGATGGTGGCAATCATAAGCGTATCGGCGCGCGAATTGCCGCTTTTGCCACGTCTGTCGACGCCGATGAGAAGCACGTTGATGTAGCGGCTGTCATTTGCCTGTGTCTGCATTTTTTGCAAAACATCGGTTGAAAGCACGGTCTGTGTATATACGTCGCTCAGAGGCAAAATTACCTCCGGCGTGGGCGTAGGTATTGGTGTAGGTGTCGGCACGAATGTACCGTACTGCGTTTTCGTGGGGGTTAAAGTTTGCTCGGGTGTAGCGTCAAGCTCATCGTCCTCGGCAAATGCAGTGGGCGTTTCAGGTCTGTAGAGTCTATTTAATAGGTTCATCCCGAGTATACCGGCTGCGAGAAAGCAGACGAGGACGAGAGCACCCAAAATAATGGCAATCTTTGCCCAAACGGACATTTTTTTCTTTCGCTTAACGACTTTAATTTTGGGGTTTTTTTGATCTTTTTCCATACTGTCCTCGTTTAAAAAGGAGTCGAAATTTGCGCTCCCTATACAAAAAACGTGCGAGAGCGTCATTTTGTTGCGCGCGCACGCTGTTTTTTCGGCACGCTGATTATAACATTGCACGTAAGAAAGTGTCAACGCGCCGCGAATTTGTAAAGCCGCGCTTTAGCTATATTGTATGCGGAAAAGCATTACTCCTATGGTATAATATTCCTTATAGTTTTAATTTTGGAGGGGCAGTATGCTGTGCCTGAATTGTCATAAAGAAAACCCTTTGGGGATGAAGAATTGTATGCATTGCGGGAGGGAGCTTTCAGTTTCGGATTCGTCCCGCTTTCTTATGCCTGATACCGTTCTTCTTGGGAAATATAGAATATGCCGCGTGCTTGGCGAGCGGGACTCTCAAGTAACCTACCTCGCACACGATCAGGGGCTCGATATACATGTTGAGGTTACAGAATACTTCCCCGTAGGGATTGCTGCACGCCAAAGCTTTGATGCGCCGCAGCTCACGGTAATAGAAGGAAAAGAAGAGACTTTTCAAAGCGGCCTAAAGGATTTTTTAAGGGAGGCGCAAAACCTCGCGCAATCCGGCAATTCCGTCCGGGACTTTTTCCGCGCTAACGGTACGGCGTATACGGTTATGGTTTACGCGGAAAATACTGTAATCGAACC
>JAEWZS010000138.1 GCA_023458355.1 Bacillota bacterium | reverse complement strand
CCGTATTCTTTCGGGAACGGGATGCCCATAAAACCGTAGCGCGCGAGTTTCTTTACGGTCTCTACCGGGAAACGCTCCTGCTCGTCGGTCTCCTCGGCAAACGGCTTCACCTCGGTTTCGGCAAACTTTTTGTACAGTTCTCGGAGCAGAACATGCTCCTTTGGCAACGTAAAGTCCATGTTTATCCTCCGGTATTATTTTTATATCGTGAATTTCTTAACAATCATGTCCGCACTATGGCCCCGCGCGTGCGGCGCGGGGCCGAGGGCATATGGATGAAATTTTATGTCAGCCCGCGTCTCACCATTTCCTGAATGGCGAAGGACGCAACGTCTTCCGCGTATTTTTGCGGACCGAATCCTGCATCATACCCGAGCTCTTTGGATAGCTCATGCGTGATGCGCGCACCGCCGCAGCAGAGTATAAAGCGCTCGCGTACGCCTTCCGCTTCCATGAGTTCAACAAGCTCCGTGAGGTTTTGGATATGCACGTCTTTTTGGGTGACGGTCTGCGATACGAGAAGCACATCTGCGTTAAGCTCGATGGCTTTCTTTAAAAACTCCTCGTTTTCTACCTGTGCACCTAAGTTGTGCGCTTCGATCATATCGTAGCGTTCAAGACCGTAATGCCCCGCAAATCCCTTGCGGTTCATAATGGCGTCGATACCCACGGTTTGCGCGTCTGTCCCCGTGGATGCGCCTACAACCACAACCTTTCGACCGATGTGCTCGCTGATGTAGCGGTTTAAGCTTTCCATATCCATCACGTCGGTCTCTACAGCCTGCACGCGAATGGAGGTATAGTCAACCGAGTGCGCACAGGACCCGTATACGACGTAGAAGGTAAACTCCCTATCGAGCGTCTCGCGGTGCGCGACGCTCGGTTCGGCAATACCCATAGTGCGGGCAAGCCTTCGCGCAGCCTCTTCTCCCTTATCGTCATTTTTCACGGGAAGGGTGAAGCTTACTTGCACTTTGCCGTCATTCATGGTGTCGCCATAGGCGCGAAGATGTGTAAGATCAAGGTTTTTATCATAGCTCTTGTCGGAGGTGTTATAAAGTCCGCTGCTCATGATAGTTCCCTCCCTGTCATCAATTCCGTAAAGGGGTTGAAGTACATCCGATCCTTCTCTACAACACCTGAGAGCCCTTTACCGCCCGTGCGGGAACGCTTGATATCGGCAAAAACACCTCGTTCAAGCGTGCTGAAAAGCCCAAGCTGCTCGATTTCTTTTAAAAGCGCCGCAGCCTTATTGAGCACCTCATCTGCACGAGAGGCGATAATACCGTCTTCCTTAAATGTAATCTCTTCGCCAAGATCCTTCATGGTTCGGAAAATGTAGCGAGCGTTTTCGATGGCGAGCGCACGGTCGCTCATAAACGGCGTGTGGATGGCTTCGGTCATCATACCTAAAAGATGAATCTTTTGACCGGTTATGACGGTGACCGCGTTAAAAAGCGCGTCCTGCACATGCCCTCTAAATATGTTGCCTGTCATAAACTTGGTGGGAGGCATGTATTTTAGCGGTGCATTGGGGAATATCTCCCGTGCCATCTGCGCCTGCGCCAGCTCAAATAAAAAGCCGTTTTCCAAGTCGGGGCTTATTTCAAACGCATGCCCGAGGCCCATCTGCTCTTCGGGAAGCCCTGCACAAATCGCAAACTGTTCATTTAGGAACTGGGAAGCAAGCACCGTATGCGCTTCCTCCACCGCGTCGGCTGTGGTGAGGTAATTATCCTCACCGGTATTGATGATAACCCCCGCATAGGCATTGATGACGCGCGAAAAATATTGGTCCACAATGGTGCGCTGCATGTTGATGTCGCGGAACAATATGCCGTATAGTGCGTCGTTTAGCATAACGTCGAGTCTTTCAAGCGCGCCCATAGCGGCAATCTCCGGCATGCAAAGCCCGGAGCAGTAGTTACATAGACGTATGTAACGGCCTTCCTCCTTGCCGACTTCATCCAATGCAGCGCGCATAAGGCGGAAGTTTTCCTGCGTTGCAAAGGTGCCGCCAAAGCCCTCCGTGGTCGCCCCGTAAGGTACATAGTCTAGGAGGCTTTGACCCGTGGTACGTATGACCGCAATCACATCTGCACCCTGTTTCGCTGCGGCTTTGGCCTGCACGATATCCTCATGGATGTTGCCCGTCGCCACAATTACGTATAGATAGGGGCCTTCCTTATCCGGATGCTCTTTAAAAAATGCGTTGCGATGTGCGACGTTGTTGCGGATGCGCTCTACCGTATGTAAGGCATACGGCATAACGGCTAAACGTATCTCTTTGTCCGTATGCGGCCGTAGTTTTGTAAGGTCTAAAGAATTTTCTGCAACCGCCTCCGCAATCTCTTGCGGGTTCAAACCCGTTTCCGTAATGGCATTGCCGATAAAATAGGCCGCGCCGGAATGTAAAACGCCCTTCTCGCGAAGGTGTTCCACAACGATGTTCGGAAGCGGTACTTCGTTCGCGTTTACATTATCCACACCTAAAAGGCGGCAGACCGCGCGCTCCACCGCCACGGTGGTATTTTGATCGATAAAGCGCTGTGTATCGAGCGCGACACGTCTTGCGCTTTCGCGCGCGCTTTTTACGAGCGATTTATTCAGATTGAGCTTGCTCATAAGGTCCCTCCGGTTTCGGTCTTGGTTTATCCTGTCGAGAGCGGAAGTGGCGCCCTCGACAGGATGGTTTTTTACATCATTCGTGCCTCGCACGTTCGCTCCGTAGAAGCCCTTTTGGCTCCATGGAAAGCGCTTGACCTTCAAGAAGCCCCGCGACACCGACGAGCTTTTTCTCGCGCTCTTTGCGGCAAACCTCACAGGTGCAGCTTTCCTGATAGTGCTCGGGCTCCGTATAGGTGGTGATAACGCCTTCAAAATTCCGAAGCACTACCTTGTGGGGCGCTTGGCTTATGATGTACGTGGGCATGACGGGGGTCTTGCCGCCGCCGCCCGGTGCGTCCACCACGAATGTGGGAACGGCAAATCCGGAGGTATGACCGCGCAAGGATTCGATAATCTCGATGCCCTTGGATACGGGGGTGCGGAAATGCTCCAATCCCATGCTGAGGTCGCATTGGTAGATATAGTACGGGCGCACGCGTATCTTTACTAGCTCGTGCACAAGCTTTTTCATAACATGTACGCAGTCGTTCACCCCGGCTAAGAGCACGCTCTGGTTGCCCAAAGGTATACCTGCGTCCGCGAGCCTTGCGCAGGCCGCAGCGGATTCTGAAGTAATCTCGTTGGGATGGTTAAAGTGCGTGTTCAGCCAAACGGGGTGGTATTTTTTGAGCATGTTGCATAGCTCAGGGGTAATGCGCTGGGGCATCACGACGGGCGTGCGCGAGCCGATGCGGATAATCTCAACATGGTCGATGGCGCGAAGGCTCGAAATGATGTATTCAAGCATCTCGTCGCTTTGGATGAGCGCATCGCCGCCGCTGAGCAACACATCTCGCACGGCGGGTGTGTTTTTGATGTACTCGATACACTTATCCACCTGGGAACGAGGTACGGCGCTGTCCTTTTGCCCGGCAAAACGCCTTCTTGTGCAGTGGCGGCAGTACATGGAGCACTGGTCGGTGATAAGCATTAAAACACGGTCGGGATAGCGGTGCGTAAGCCCCGGTACGGGAGAATCGGTATCCTCATGCAAGGGGTCGCGAAGGTCCGCCGCCGCGTTATGCAGCTCGCTCGCCGTGGGTATGGCTTGCTTTCGCACGGGGTCATGCGGATCGTTTGGGTCGATGAGCGAAAGGTAGTACGGCGTGATGGCCATGCGGAGCGCACCGAGGCATGCACGCACACCGTCCTCCTCCTCAGGGGTGAGGGCGATGTACTTTTTGAGCTCATCGAGCGTTTCGATACGGTTTTTGACCTGCCATTTCCAGTCGTTCCACTGTTCGTCATTTACTTCAGAAAACAGCGCGCGGTTGGACGAATTCATATTGTCGCTCCTTTTGAAGATTATGGGAGTTTAACACCTTGCTTAAGCACACCAAGCCTATCCGAATCCGGTGGCCAGTGCGCAACCGCCCCCATAGCGTTGTGGAGGCC
>JAEWZS010000137.1 GCA_023458355.1 Bacillota bacterium | reverse complement strand
CATCACGGGGCTCACGGAGGACGAACCCGCTACCACGACCTTGCCGCTAGCATTGCCGCCTGCAAACGCAGTGGCGCTATTGGAACCGATGTAGCCGTTCTCGGATATGACCGCCTGGCCTTCTGCGCTAAGGATGTAGTTAATGAAATCCTGCGCTGCTTCGCTCACTTCGCCCTTGGTGGCAATGTTGAACGGGCGGGCAATCTTATAGGTGCCGGATTGGATGTTCTCAACCGTGGCCGCAGCACCGTCGATCTCAAGCGCCTTTACGGTATCGTTTAAAGAACCGAGCGAAACGTAGCCGATGGCATAATCATCACCCGCAACGGTGGTGAGCATGACGGAGGTGTTATTGGTAATAGCGGCTTCGTCGGTAGTATAGTCGACCTTTTCGCCGTTAGCATCTTTCTGCTCTACCCCGAACAGCTCGATAAACGCGCCGCGCGTACCGCTGCCTTCTTCGCGGGATACGATATGAACATCATTTGCTAGATCAAAATTGCTTTGCGGGGCGGTCTCAACCGTGCCTGCATCGCTATTTGCGGGCGCTTGGGTGGGTGCAGCAGAGTTCTCAGGAGCCTTTGCGGTGCAAGCGACGAGTGAAAGCGTCATAAGCGCTGCAATCGCAATGGTTAAAATCTTCTTCATGTGTATCTTCCTCTTTTCTTTTCTCTTATTTTCCACGCTTTCATGATAAATCCCGCATGTTAAATGAAAAAGAGGAGGAATGTAAAATTTGGGTAAAGTAAAGGAACGGTCAAAACCGTACCCTAAGATATTTTATGTCTTTGTAATAAACGCGGCGGGATGAGATCATCCCGCCCTACAATGTATCGTTGGGTTTACGCGGATGGAAAACCACCTTCACGTTGTTAAGCTGCAAGGCGGTTATCGCGGGCGGCTAATAGCCGCCCCTACAGGGGTTCGGGGCCGAAGTCCCCGACGCTCCCGGGGATTATCAAGGGGCCGGAGCCCTTTGATTTCATTCCGGCTTTGACGACATGTGCGTCAAAACGGATGAAAACCGAAGGTTTTCGTTCCTATCACGGTTTTGCGGCGCACTGCAGGTGCAGCAAAATCGTGTAAAAACCCGCCGCAGCGACTCTCGCACGCATGGCTCGCAAGTCATGCGTGCGAAAGCGCGTAAGCGCTTAATATGCCTTCGCAAAATACATGAGGTGTTTTGCAGTCTTGCCGCAATGCACGCATGTATCGCTCAAATGATCGTGCTCCTCAAGCGGCATGCAGCGCGTGGTTGCACCGGCTTTTGATTTAATCTCATCCTCGCAGGCGCGTTCGCCGCACCACATGGCGCGCACAAAACCCGTTTGCACGCCGGTCTTTAAGGCTTCAAAATCGGTCGCGTCCACGGTTTTACTTTCACGCATGGCAAGCGCTTTGTTATAAAGCCCGGTCTGCACGTCGTCAAGAAGCGTCTTTACCGAATCCGCGAGGTTATCGAGTGAAACAGTAACCTTCTCAAAGCTGTCGCGTCGTACAAGCACCGCCTGATTGTTTTCGATGTCGCGGGGGCCAATCTCCAAACGAAGCGGTATACCCTTCATCTCGCACTGGTTGAACTTCCAGCCTGCACTCTGCTCGGACGCGTCTATTTCCGCGCGGACATCGGCGTTTTTAAGCATTTGTAAAAGTTCGTATGCTTTATCGAGCACGCCTTCCTTATGCTGGGCGATAGGTAGTATCATAACCTGTACAGGAGCAACACGCGGCGGCAGAACAAGGCCGCGATCATCACCGTGCACCATGATGAGTCCACCGATCATGCGCGTACTTGTGCCCCACGATGTCGTAAAGCAGTATTCAAGTTTGCCTTCCTTACTTAAATAGGTGATGTCGTATCCGCGGGCAAAGTTATCGCTCAAATTGTGCGAGGTGCCCATCTGTAATGCCTTGCCGTCCTGCATCATCGCCTCCATGGTATAGGTGGCGTATGCACCTGCAAACTTTTCCTTTTCGCTTTTGCGGCCTACGATCACGGGAATGGCAAGCACGTTATGCGCAAACTCGCGATACACCTCAAGCATTTTCATGGTCTCCTCCTGCGCCTCCTCAAAGGTGGCGTGGGCGGTATGGCCTTCCTGCCAGAGGAACTCGCTCGTGCGCAAGAACGGACGCGTGCTCTTTTCCCAGCGCATCACGTTGCACCATTGGTTGATGAGAACCGGAAGATCGCGGTAGGACTGTATCCATTTAGAATACATGGAACCGATGATGGTCTCGCTTGTAGGACGTATGGCAAGGCGCTCCTGTAAAGGCTCACTCCCCCCTTGTGTAACCCACGCTACCTCAGGCGCAAAGCCCTCAACATGCTCGGCTTCTTTAATAAGTAAGCTTTCAGGGATCAAAAGCGGAAAATACGCATTTTTATGGCCTGTCGCCTTAAAGCGCGCGTCCATTTGCTGCTGAATAAGCTCCCACACACCGTAGCCGTATGGCTTGATAACCATGCAGCCCTTAACCTCGGTATAGTCCGCCATGTCGGTTTTTAACACGACATCCGTATACCACTGCGGAAAATCCTCTGTGCGCGAGGCAATATGCTGTACAAAATCTTCGTTATTCTTCTTTGCCATAAACCCTCCGAAAAAAAATAAACCGCCCTTATTACGATAAGGGCGGAAGTATCGCGGTACCACCTTAATTTTAACTCTGAAGCTGTAACGCGCTTTTCGCGGCGAGCCATTGCCTGCCCGCAGTTCAAGGGGCGGGACAACCCATTTTACGCGGCGCGCCTTACAGCCTTGTGCGCGCTCTCTTTACGCGGAAAGTACGGGTATGTTCCCCTGTCGAAACTTTTACCAATACTTATTTTACATGCAAAAGCGCCGCTCGTCAAGTTGCGGCATACAAGCGGAGGTCCGAAAAAGATATGTTGTTATTTATTGTTGATAGAGTGCGGCTATTATGATAAGATTGCCAAGGAATTCCATAATACCCGAACAAAGCGTAATCTGCCCAGCGAATGGGTAAGTTGTTTTGTTTGGGTTCCATGTATGAAAGGAGCAAACGGATGGCAGATCTCATTCGTGTAAGCAGCCTGAGCAAAACTTTTCGGCTTTCTGCAAAACAGCAAAAATTAGAAAATACCAAAGAAAAAATCGTTCATGCAGTCAGCGATTTATCCTTCACCACAGTGCAAGGAGAAATTTTCGGATTATTGGGGCCAAACGGCGCGGGTAAAACCACCACGCTCCGTATGCTTGCTACACTAATCAAGCCCGATAGCGGCGATGCTATCCTTGATGGTGCCAGTATTGTTACAGAGCCGGAGCTTGTGCGTGCAAAGATAGGCTTTTTAACTAGCGAATTGAAATTGGAAGATTTTTTTACCCCTAACTATCTCTATGATTTCTTCGCTTCGCTTCATGGAATCGACCCGGCGCTTCGCGACAAACGCAAAAAAAGTATATTTGATACTTTTGGCATCCATGAATTTGCCGAGG
>JAEWZS010000136.1 GCA_023458355.1 Bacillota bacterium | reverse complement strand
CAAGTACCTGCGTATTGGGGACGGCTTTTTTGTCCGAACTAAGTAAATCGCGATCGAGGAAAATGAAATCGGCAAACTGGCCTGCGCAGATTTGCCCTTTTAGGTGCTCCTCGCCGCTGCAATATGCACCTGCTAAAGTATAGTTATAAAGGCAGTCCTCCATCGAAAGTGCCTGATAGGGAAGATAGGGACCCCTGCCTTTAAGGTCGAGCCGGGTGTTTGCGCAGTAAAGACCCCAAAATGGGTTGAGATTTTCTACGGGGCAATCCGTGCCGAAAGCCTGAATAACACCCTCTTTTTGATAGTCTGCCCATGCGTAGGAGGTATCACCGAGCGAGCCGACCCTGTCGTAGACGATGTGCATATCTTCATTGATGAAGACAGGTTGCGTATAGGCAATCACATCAAGCTCGCGAAATTTTGTGATTTGCTCGCGCGAAGTGATTTGGCAATGTATGATACCGTGACGAGGATGAAGCTGCGGCATCAATTCCCTTGCATGTTTGACTGCAGCGAGGCACATGTCGATAGCGCCATCGCCGATGGCGTGCATAACGGCGGGCATATTACGGTTATGAGCAGCCATGACTAGTCCGTCAAGCTCATCTTGGGTAAATGTCGGAAGCCCTCTTGTAGTTGGTGCATCCATATATGGGCGGTTCATATAGGCTGTACGCGCACCTAAGGACCCGTCCGTGAGAAGCTTTATAGAAGCTAATTTAAAATGATCGTTGCCGAAAGTCTCATGGAAACCGTCTTTAAAAAAGCTTTCAAGATCGTCTTTATTTGAAAACAACGCCTGCTCTGCAATACGAAGCTTCAGACGCCCGTCTTGCCCTGCGTCGCGAAGTGCAATTAGCAAATCCATAAACTGTCCGGCTGAAATGTAATTAAAATCGTCACTGTGAACCGATGTGATGCCGAACTGAAACAAGTCCTTTTGATGATTAAGAATCATCTCTACCACATCCGTTATCGCAGGGGAGGGCATATAGGTTTTTAGCTCGTCGAGCGCCTGCTCCAAAAACACGCCTGTCGGCGTGCCATCGTTAAAAGTCAGAGCCATTTCTCCATACTTTTTGATGCTTTGCGCGTTTAATCCCATCAGCTCCATAGCTTTGCTGTTTAATACACCTGCGTGAAAGCATGCGCGCCAAATGGCGATGGGAACATCTTTACTGACCCGATCGAGATCCGCTGCGGTGGGGAAGCGATCTTCGCCTGAAAAATGGTTTTGGTTCCACCCTTCCCCAAGAAGCCATGCTCCCTCAGAAGCCTGCATGGCTACGAACGCCGCGCTTAACCGCGATATGATTTCATCAATCGATGTACTTCCCGAAAGATTGACGGAACTCTTAGACTTTACATAGTGGAGAAAATGCATGTGAGAATCGTTGAACCCGGGGAGCATAAAGCGCCCCTTTGCGTTAAGCTTTTCAAGGGTTCCAATAAGATGCTCAGGTAAACGGTCGATGTATGCGCAAGCATCTTGATAGCTTCCCACATAGGCAAAGCGGCTATCAAGGATGACAGCCGCATCCGCCTTAGGCAACGCATAGTCCATGGTACATATGTTGGCGTTAAAAATAAGCAGCACCATACCTTACCTCTTCCTGTTGTTAAGCTACAATATTTCTCACGCTCTATAGTACCTTTAAGCGTTCCCGTTTTCAACTACACCCTTATTAAAACACCTCAAATGACGCCCGTTTACGGGCGATGCGCTCCACAGCCTTTACGATGCAGGCTGCGGCAACATAGTAAGCTATACCGAGGAGTAATTCACTAAAGAGAAGTGTAAGTAACCGCTGTGTAGAAAATCCTTCAAATAGCAAGTTGGCAGCCTCTATGGTGCGTGTAAGCGGTAGGAGCTTTGCAACAAACTGCCCTAAATGAGGGAGCTGTGACAGCGGGAAATTTGCACCGCAGAATATCATGAGTACATAGCTCATGAGGTTTAAAACAAAATGCATGCTGTCGCTTATAAGTCCGAATACGGATAGAAAAACGCCAAGGCCTGAGGCAGCAAACATGGCGATAAGTGCGATTAATGCAAACAGCCCCATGTTAATATGCGAAAAATCAACATTGAAAAGTAAGCTGCCTACCATAAAACCGAAAAATACCATTACAAACGCGATAACGGATGGGAAAAAGCCATGCTGCAAAACGAGTGTGAGCTTACTTGACGGCGCTACGATGATGGAGCGTATGCGCCCGAAATAGCGCTCACCGGCAAAGGTATTGCCTAAGCCGAATAGGGTGGTATTCATACACAGTAAAAAGGAATTACCCACCACCCAACGCGTCAAGTCGGTTTTTGAAAAGCTAAACGCGGCAAGCAGACAGTAAAACACCAGCGTAATAATGGGATAGCCCGCCTTAAAGAGTACAAACTCCTCAAAGGAAAAAGCTGCGTTTTGCCCCTTTAAGTAAAGCCATGCCTGTGAAAAGAAGCGGCGCATCTACATCACCTCCAGCGCTGCGTTAATGCGTACCTGCTTGTCGATTCGTCTCTCAAGAAGCGCGCCTAGTATCATATACATCGCCGTCATTCCTGCCAAAATGGCAAACGTTTGCCAATAAGCCGCAATGTCTGAAACACCCGCAACGCTCATATGCATGAGCTTTACCGCCCATGTGGGCGAAAGCGCATAGCTAATAGGCCAAAGAAAGCGCGGCAGCGTCTCAACAGGGAAAACGAACCCGCAAAGGAGTATTACGGGTATCTCAATGCAGTTCATATAGAGCTGCGTTTTACGCGAAAGCGTTAATAAGTAAGCCGTGATGGCGGATATGGAAATAAAGCAAATGATTGTCATAAACAGCGAAAGCATAAGGTAAAGCGGGCTTTCAACCTGCGGCCAAATACCATAAAGCGCAAGTGCTGTTATGAAGGAGAGTAAAAGCGTTACAAGCGATAAAAATGTATTACCGATGATTTTTCCTATAATAATGGTAGAAAAACGTGCAGGGGCGGCGAAGATAAGCGGCAGCGTGCCGCTGAAACGCTCGCGGTTGATATCGCCCGCTGAGGAAAAGCAAATACAGCTCCAAAGGCCCATGAGCCCCGCACCCAAGATGACGTAGGATGTGAAGTTTTCACGTGCGGAACCGCGAAACATTTCATAGAGAAGTATCGTATTTGCCACGGGGTTAGCGATAAGGCAAAAACGGAACATAGGACGCGCAAAAGAACTTTTCATTTGCAGCGTTAATGTGCTTTTTATAACGCGCAGATGCTTCATTGTGCCTCCTTGACGAGCCGGACATAGGCGTCCTCAAGTGTAAGAGCACCTTTTTTAAGCTCGTCAGGCGTTCCCATAGCAATGAGCCTGCCTTTGTTGATGATGGCGATATGATCGCTAAGCTCCTCCGCCTCAGGCATGTAGTGCGTAGTGAGAAGCACCGTTTTGCCCTGTTCTTTAAGCCTTCTTATAATGTCTCGAAGCGCACGCGCGCCCAAAGGGTCAAGCCCCACGGTCGGCTCATCCATAAAAAGTATCTCGGGATCGTTAATAAGCCCGCGCGCAATTTGCAAGCGTTGAATCATACCCTTGGAGTAGGTTTCCGCAAGTGCATCCGCCCGCTCAGTAAGACCGACGAGCTCCAATATATCATCGATACGCTTTTTGCTTTCCACCGGGTTTAAATGGTAAAGGTTAGCGAAGTATCTGAGATTATCGCGTGCGCTAAGGCGACGGTAAACACCCATTTCCCCACCGAAAATGAAGTTGATGCGCGAGCGGATGTGCTTTTCTTCGCCAAATGTGTTATACCCCAAAACCTTGCATACGCCGGAGGTGGGGGCAAGAAGGGTAATCAGCATTTTGATTGTGGTGGTTTTTCCGGCACCGTTTTGGCCGAGAAGTGCGAAAATTTCTCCGCGCTCCACCGAAAACGAAATACCGTCTACCGCTTTGACAGTCTCCTTTTTTTTGCTAAACCAACCTTTCCCTCCGCGATATTCCCGCTTTAAATCATTTACCTCGATAACAGCCGACATAACGCATCTCCCTACATTAGTTTGACTAACATCTAATTTGATAATAGTAGAATTGCATGTGCTTGTCAACCGATATTTTCCCAAAAAAGAAAACCCGCCGAAGCGGGATAAAGTATAGGTTGGTTTATTGTCCGAGTGTTTTCGCAAGGCGTTCGATAAGCTCTTTCATGCCGTGCTTGCTGACGCTATAATATTTTGCGTTCTTCACAGGTTCTTCAAGCACGAGCCCCGCGCTTTTGAGCTGTTCCATGTGGTGCGTTACTGTGGAGGGAGAAAGGTTAAGGGATCGTGCGATGTCCATGCCTCTTAAAGAGCCGTTTTCACCAAGAAGCGTTATAATATTCAATCGTGTCTGTTCGGCAACGGCTTTTAGCTTACCTATGGTTTCAGCATCGTTTTGTGCAATAGGCCGTAGGGTTGCAAATAAAAGCTGATTATCCCCAAAAAACCGAATCGCACGATAGGGCATAAAAAGGCTTCCGGAATAAATGAAGCATGCGTATGGCCCTCTGTTGTGGAAGGTCTTACCCATAAGCTGTTCGGAATACTGCAAAGGAGGAGATTTCATTAAACCTTCGCGAACGTTAGACAGAAGCTCTTCAAGCTGCGGTGTCGCGTCCTTTAGCGCTTGGTAAAAAGCGTCCGTTCGTAACTCTTCTGCTAAAGCCAAATATTCGATTGCAAAGCGCTTAAAGTGCGTAAAAAAGGTCTGCATTCCTATGTAGGTTTTAAAGTGGCGGCTTTCTTCACCGAAGAAGTCACCGGCCTCGGTGCTGCCGTCAAGTATCGATTGCATTTGAAGAAAGCTTTCCTCGTCAGCATCGAGGTACTTGCGAGCTAAATCCGCATCGTCCATGTCGCGTAAACAGTCGCGCATATAAGCGAGAGAAACCTGCTCCAACGGCATGTACCGCAAAAACTCAAAAATTCCCGCGTGATGGAATGCACCAAGGGATTCGAAAAGCTCAAACAGGAAGCGGTATTTTATTTTCAACACATCAATTGCTGTGCTCCCAAATACTTTGGAGCACAGCTTATGCACAGGTTCGCCCTGAAGCAGCGAGGTGGCTGCAAACAGAAGCTCTACATCCTCATTATAAAAGAATGCGCAGTTTTCCCTTATGGGCTCGTAAATCACACCATGCACCGCAATCGTAAACTATTGACATTATTGTAACAGCAGCGGTGTAGAAACACAAGGAAGGGTAATCCTACCCTCCGAGATATGCCTTTTGCACCTCGTCGCTTTCCAATAGTTCCTGGCCCGTACCGCTCATGGAGATGGCGCCGTTTTCGAGCACATAGGCGCGGTCCGCGATGGAGAGCGCCATCTGGGCGTTTTGTTCCACGAGTAAAATAGAGGTACCCATCTTGTTGATATCGCGTATGATGCTGAAAATCTCCTGCACCAAAATAGGGGAGAGCCCCATAGAAGGCTCATCGAGAAGTAGGATTCGAGGCCTTCCCATGAGTGCACGGCCCATCGCGAGCATTTGCTGTTCGCCACCCGACAGGGTACCGGCTAATTGACGGCGGCGCTTCAAAAGCACGGGAAAGCTTTCGAACACGCGTTTTTGCTCCTCTACGATGGCGACGCGGTCGTTTCGAAGAAACGCACCCATATCGAGGTTTTCCTGTACGGTCATATCGGGGAACACGCGCCGACCTTCGGGTACATGCAAAAGTCCGCGCTTCACGCGCTGTGGCGGAGAGAGCGAGGAAATATCCTCCCCATCTAACCGTATGCTGCCTGAAGCGGCTTTTTTGAGGCCCGACACGGTACGAAGCGTGGTTGTTTTGCCCGCTCCGTTCGCACCGATGAGGGTAACAATCTCGCCTTCCTTAACAAAAACAGAAACATTTTTGATCACATGGATGGCATCGTAATAGACGTTTAATCCGTCAATTTCAAGCATGGGCGACTTCCCCCCCCAGGTAGGCGCGGATGACCTCCGCGTTGCTCCTTATTTCGACGGGGCAGCCGCAGGCGATTTGCGCACCGTAGTTTAAAACGCAGATACGCTCGCAAAGCCGCATAACAAGCGACATATCATGCTCGATTAAAAGTATCGTAAGCTTGAAACGTTCGCGAAGCGACGATATAAGCGTGCAAAGTTCGGCGGTTTCATTAGGGTTCATGCCGGCAGCCGGCTCGTCAAGAAGCAGCAGTTTTGGCTTTGTCGCAAGTGCTCTTGCGATTTCAAGATGGCGCTGTTCTCCGTAGGGGAGGTTTCGCGCAAGCTCATCTTTCTTTTTATCCAGATGGAACACGGAAAGTATCGTAAGCGATTCTTCCATTATGCGTTCCTCCTCGCGGCGATTCTTTTTGGTGTGCAGCATGCTGTCAAAAAGCGAGCATTTGGCATTTTGGTGCATGGCAATACGCACGTTATCCAGTACGCTTAAGTCCTTAAAAAGGCGAATGTTCTGGAACGTGCGAGCAACGCCTGCGCTGCAGATGGCATCTGGCCGCATGCCGCCAAGCTCCACGCCTTTCTCGCCGCACCTAAGGGTAATTTTCCCATGCGTAGGCGTATAAACGCCCGTCAAAAGGTTAAACACCGTGGTCTTGCCTGCGCCGTTGGGGCCGATTAAGCCAACAAGCTCACCTTGTTCTATACATAGGTTGAGCGCACGCACGGCCTCAAGGCCGCCGAAGGAAACGGATACATCCTGTAAATTTAAAAACGGCATCAGTTTTCACGCTCCTTTGAATCCTTACGGAAAATGCCGCCGATATTGGATACGGTTCTTCTTAAAAGCGCATACGAGAACTCTTTGGATCCCATGATACCCTGCGGACGGAAGATCATGGTCGCAATGAGCAAAAGCGCGTAGATAACCATGCGAAGCTCGGTGACGGACTGTAAAAGCGTCGAGAGTATCACGAGCAAAATCGACGCGATGATGGATCCTGAAATGCTCCCCAAGCCGCCAAATACAACCACAACGAGTATATCTACCGAGCGCTGGAATCCAAACAAATCGGGTTTTATGAAGTAGAAATACGAGGCATAAACAGCGCCTGCGAGCCCCGCAAAAAACGCACCTATGGCAAACGCGGCCACCTTGTAGCGCGTGGTGTTGATACCTACGGATTCCGCGGCAATCTCATCCTCACGTATGGAGATCATAGCGCGCCCATGTGTAGAGTGGATGAGAAGGCTTATAATAAGCACCGTCAACGCAGTAGCAAAAAAGAGGTATGGCCAATTGATGTACTGCGGTATGCCGTTTAAGCCCGCTGCTCCGTTTGTAACCTCGATATTGGTAAACACATTGCGGATGATCTCGCTCATCCCAAGCGTTGCGATGGCGAGGTAGTCGCCCTTAAGGCGTAAAATGGGAAGGCCGATGAGAAATCCTGCAAACGCAGCTACACACGCACCTGCAAAAAGCCCTAAGAAGAAGCCGCCCGCAGAATCTATCCGCATGGTGACAAAGGCGCATACATAAGCGCCGATGCTCATAAACCCCGCATGCCCCAAAGAAAATTGGCCTGTAAAGCCGGTGATAAGGTTTAGCCCGCACGCGAGTATGATATTCACACAGACAGTCACGATAACGGTAAAGATGTAGTCGTTGATAGCGCCCGCGGCGATTAACCCCCAGACGATGAAAAACGACAGTGCAAGCGCTATGGCATAGCGAACGGTAGGGGGAAGAGCAAGTATTCTTTTCATATCATTACACCTTCTCCCTAAATTTCTTGCCTAAAAGCCCTGCGGGCTTAAAGATTAAGACGAGTATGAGGATAAAGAACACCACCGCGTCGCGGTAGGTGGAGTTAATATATCCCGCCACAAGCACCTCTACCATACCGATGAAGTAGCCGCCGAGCATTGCGCCCGGTAGAATGCCGATTCCGCCAAACACCGCCGCAATGAACGCCTTAAGCCCGGGCAGCATACCCATAAGGGGGTTGATAGAGTTGTAGTAAACACCAACCATCACGCCCGCCGCGCCGGCGAGTGCCGAGCCGATGGCAAAGGTAAAGGAAACGGTGCGGTTAACGTTGACGCCCATAAGCTCAGCTGCATCTCTGTCTGTAGATACCGCACGCATGGATTTTCCTGCTTTCGTATACTTTACGATAATCTGCAAAATGACCATGAGCACAATCGTAATGCCGATGATGATGACCTGCTGTGCGCTTACGACAATGCCGCTAAAATCAAATGTCTTTGTTATAAAGCCCGTCATGGGCGGATATGAGCGAACACCCGCACCCACGAAGAACATCATGCCGTACTCCAGAAGCAGAGAAACCCCGATTGCGGTAATGAGTGCCGCAATACGGGGGGCTCCGCGAAGAGGTTTATAGGCGATGCGCTCAATGGACATACCAAGGAGCATGCACACGAGCATCGCAATGATAAGCGCGTAATAAAACGGTAACCCAAGCGTTGTCATGCAGAAATAACCCACATAAGCGCCCACCATGTACACGTCGCAGTGCGCGAAGTTAATAAGCTTGATGATGCCGTACACCATCGTATAGCCAAGCGCAATGAGCGCGTATATGCTCCCGAGCGAAACCCCGTTCACGAGCTGCTGCAAAAACTGGTTCAAAGCATTTCTCCTCCCGGTCATGGGTGGTTGATTGTGATAAGCCCGAAATTCGGGCCGAGGGGCTTTCCTCCATGCCCCTGCGGCCAAAAAACGGGAGACGATAAAGGGGATGCCCGGAGCGGTTTTGGGGTTAAGCCCATGGGCATGGGCGAAAAACCGCTCCGAAACGTTTTCTAATATGTGTTATTAACCCGCTTTTTCACTCGAAACAGGTACGCCGTTTTCAAGCTTGATGATAACGATGCCCTTTACGGCATTGTGGTTCTCATCCACGGTGATGTTGCCGGTTATGCCCGCAAAATCGGAGGTGGACTCCATGGCGGCCTTCACGGACTCGGGGGTAGGCTCGCCGGATTCTGCGGCGCGGGCAATGGCTTCGACGGTAAACCTGGCGACGTCATAGCCGAGGGCATTGAACGAATCGGGGTCTTTTCCGTATTCGGCGTTAAAATCGGCAATAAACTGCAGCACACTTGGGTCCTTATCGAGCGAGGAGTAATGGTTGGTGTAATACACATTGTTGAGCGCGTCCGCACCGGCAAGCTCAAACAGTGACGGGGAATCGTAGCCATCGGGCCCGAGGATGGGGCAGTCGATTCCAAGCGCGCGTGCCTGCTTGATAACAAGGCCGGCTTCCTGATAATAAGCTGAGAGCAGAAGCACATCGAACTCGAGGTTCTTGATCTTTGTGAGTATGGCGTTAAAATCTGTATCACCCGAGCTGAAGGACTCCTCGCTCGCTACTGTTCCGCCTGCTGCGATGAATGCGGAGGTGAAGCTTGACGCAACGCCTTTACAGTAGTCGTTTGCGATATCCTTCAATACAACGGCGGTCTTGCCGGAAAGGTTGTTTGTGGCATACTGAGCGAGTACATTCCCTTGGAACGAATCGTTGTAGCAGATACGGAAAGCATACTCCTTTACGCCGTTTGCATCCACGGTAACGTCATCTACGGTTGCGCTGGCGGAGATGACGGGAACCTTGTTTTTAAGCGCAACGGGGATGGTGGACTTAAAGCTGCCCGAGGTAGCGGGTCCCATAACGGCCAATACATTGTCCTGCGTCATAAGTTTGGTAGCAATGGTGGTGGCTTCCGCCGGGTCGGACTTGTTGTCGTACTTCACAAGCTCCACCTGCTTGCCGTTGACGCCGCCATTGGCATTGACTTGCTTTATGGCCAGCTCGACGCCTTGGAGCGTGCTCTGCCCGTAGGTGGCAACGCCGCCGGAGAGCTCTATGTTGACGCCGACCTTATAGGTATCCGAGGTTTTCGCGCCACAGCCCGCAAATACAGCGGCTGTCATCATAAGCGCGAGGAGTAGGGCAAATCTCTTTTTCATGGTTGGTTCTCCTTGTATAATTATAATTCTGCATACGAAAGGGCGGTCCCCGTTCCCGTGGACCGCCCTTTGTCAGCTTTGTTAATAAGCCTTATCGGACCGGTTTCCTCACGGGAACATTGCTACGTACAAGTACGAGAATGCTAATAATGAGTACGCCAATAATGCTTATAATGCTAAGCGCAGAAATTGCGGACACGAAAAGAACCGCCGACACAGCGACAGAGGCTAAAAACAAATGGTTAAATTGAAAACGCATTCGTTTATCCGACATTTCGTACCGCTCCTTTCGCGCAAGATTTAAATAATATATTATATACGCATTACGGTTCTGTCAAGCGCTTTTTTGCAGAAAACGAATAAAATTACACCGATGCATATGAAACAGCCGATTTTAGCCGCATTGCACCAGACATGAAATGCATATTATTGCTTCCTTACAGTAAAAAAGCTATACTATTTGAAAAAAGCGGATAAAAACCGCAATACCATCCTAATCAGGGGGCACAGTATGGCAGAATTGACGTTAGATCGCGCGAAGGTACTCTTAGAAAAACACGTTACCGAGAAGCATCTATTCACGCATGCGCTTGCCGTGAGTGCAGCGATGGGTGCTATGGCCGAAGAATTCGGCGAAAATGCTAAATACTATGAGGCAATCGGCTACCTGCACGATGTGGACTTTGAAAAATACCCGGAAGAACATCTCGACCATGTGCGGGAGCTTTTAGAGGGTGAAAATGTAGACGAGAAGGATATTCGTGCCATTCTCGCACACGGCTATAAAATACGAAATGATGTGGAGCCGCAGACGAACTTAGAAAAAAGTCTTTATACGGTGGACGAGCTTACAGGTATCGTTATGACGACGGCTCTAATGCGCCCAAACGGTATATTAGATCTTGAAGTGAAAAGCGTGATGAAAAAATTCAAAGACAGGCGCTTTGCAGCTAAGTGCGACCGCGACCTTATTTTAAAGGGCTGCGAAATGCTTCATTTGCCGCTTGAAAAAGTTATTGAGCGCACCATTGAAGGCATGCGCCGCTTTACGGACGAGCTTAACATCGGCGTAAAGCCTCAGGAGGGATGATATGGAATGCATTGTTGACATTTTAAAAGACGGTAACGTCGTCACAGCTATGCTCCCGTTTAACGCCCGCGAAGCATTTTCTATCCCCAAGGGCAGCATTTACGCGCAATGTGAAATAAATAAAGTAAGCTTTCAAACGAAGCTTCTCGCACGAGGTGG
>JAEWZS010000135.1 GCA_023458355.1 Bacillota bacterium | reverse complement strand
CGGTTTAACACGACCGCCGCTACGGCTACCTGCCCTTTATATGGTTCGCCGCGTGCCTCGCCGTATACGAGTTGTGCGAGAAGGTAAAGGTTGCCGTCCTGGTTGGACGAACCTCCGGATGAACCACCGGTATTCGATGAACCACCGCCTGTTTGCATGCCGAGCGCTTTCAGTGTTGCGGGCCCTGCGACGCCGTCGGCAGTCAACCCGTTTTTCCTTTGAAAGCTTTGCACCGCCGTCTTCGTGTTAATACCAAATTTGCCGTCTACAACGCCGGAATAGTACCCCCAGCGCTTGAGCTTGGTCTGAAGCGTTTTTACACGATCGCCCGTGGAACCAACATTAAGCGTTTCCGCTGCGGCGCTTGATGGTATTAGGTAAACGATCAGGAATAGTAACGCAAGTATCAGCGCAAGCTTGTTGGCAAAAGGTCGATGATCTTTTTCCATAGCTTCCCTCCGTCCGCTTCTTTGATGAGCTTGAGAAGAAGGCTGTCCAATTGCAGCTCTTCAACATCAATTTCTCCATTCGGCAGCTCCAGTATGCAGAGTGGAGGGAACATAACACACCACCAATTATTTCCTTCCCCATTTCCAAGCACCACGCGGAGTGCTTCGTAATCGCCGGCAGGATAGGTTTTGCCGCTGTAGCTTCTCTCCGGGAAAGGAAATGTGCCGACGCAAAGCTGTGCGCCGTAGGAAAAGCCGTTTTGGTGCAAAGCGTTTTCGACAATGCTTAAAAGCGCTTCACCGTCTGCCATGAGCGATTGCTTTGCATCCTGCTTGTCCGTTGCACCGCGCATATGCTGCGCTTCATATTCTAACAGTGCGTCTCGAACCAACAGCTTCACTTGCTGATCCTCCGTCGAATTGCTGTTGGCTATGATATGCAGACGAAACACGCTTTTATAAGGGGAATCGGAAGCTGCATTATGGTTAAAGCACAGGGGAACAAGGCTAAACACGAGAAAAAGGGAAAGCGCTTTCCGTTTAAAAAAACGCATACATACCTCCAATGTTGATGGTATGTGAATTGTTCACGAAAGTCGTGCTTTTTAAACAAAAACCATTTATAATGCTTAATATATGATGGAAACAATTAAGGCCTACGCCAAAATCAACCTGACTCTCGACGTACTCAACAAACGCAGCGACGGTTATCATGACCTTCGCTCCATCATGCATTGCATCGATTTGTACGAGGCGGTTACGCTCGAAAAGTCCTCAACCATTTCCGTCAACTGCGACATACCTTTACCCGATAACAGCGCAACCTACCGTGCTGCACGTGCTTACATGGCGCTCACAGGCTTCGGCGCGCATATAGAAATTAAGAAATTCATACCCGATGAGGCGGGTTTAGGAGCAGCATCCGCAAATGCCGCTGCGGTCTTTTTAGGTATGCAAAAGCTCTATGGCGCTTTGAGTGAGGAAAGGCTTTTTACGCTTGCCGCCATGATAGGTGCTGATGTGCCTTTTTGCATGATGCGGGGTTGTGCGCTCGCAGAGGGCATCGGGGACAAGCTCACGCCCTTAAAGCGTATACCGCTCGACCTTTTAATTGTAAAAGCCGCAAAAGGTATCAGCACTAAAACATTGTTTTCGGAGCTCACGCTGCCCGTACAACACCCCGATACCGACGCGGCACTTATGGCCGTGGAGAACGCAGACGTATACTCGCTTGCAAAGCATATGTTCAATGCACTGGAACAAAAGGCTTCCGAATATGTACCCGAGATACGTACGATTAAAAAACGGCTTTTAGATGCGGGTGCTTTGGGTGCATCGATGACAGGCTCCGGTTCCGCTTTGGTGGGTGTATTTGAAAGCACTCAGGCTGCCAGAATAGCATCAGGCGCATTTGCAGATTGCGAATTCGTACGAGTTTGCCGCACAATTTGATTTTTTCCGCGTACATAAGTATAATACGGGTGGTAATAAAAAGGCGGTAAAACCTGCGGCCTGTTTTTGATTTTAATTTTGGAGGCCCTACATGGCGCATATAAGCGAACACAAAAAAATACACCTTATTGGCATCGGTGGCTGTTCTATGAATGGCCTCGCCCAAATTCTACAATCCCGCGGGTATGAGGTACAGGGCTCCGACGTTGCTACCTCACCGTTTACCGAGCACCTGACGGAACTTAACATACCCGTTACCATCGGTCACAGCGCAGAAAACGTGAGCGATGCGGATCTTGTTATCTACTCTGCCGCCATCAAGCCCGACAATACGGAGCGCGTTTACGCACGCGAACATGGTGTGCCGGAACTTGAACGCTCTGTAGCTTTGGGGCAGCTTTCCGAACACTATAAAAGTGTTGTAGGCATTGCAGGCTGTCACGGCAAAACTACCATCACATCCATGCTTGCGCTTGTTAGCGAATCAGGCGCACTTGATGCGACGGTGCATGTGGGTGGGTTTGTTGAATTTTTGCACGGTGGGGTACTCTTAAGCGACTCCGATCTTTTCATCACCGAAGCGTGTGAGTATGTGGAAAGCTTTCTTACGCTTCGCCCAACCGTGGCTCTAATCAACAACATTGACGATGATCATCTCGATTATTACCGCGATATTGAGCATATCACGGATGCATTCCGTAAGTTTCTTGCGCTGCTGCCTAAAAATGGGCTTTTCATCGGCTGCAGCGACGATGTGCGCGTCCGTAATTTGCTCAATGCCTATAAAGGCAAAAAGATCTCTTACGGTCTTCGCGATGCCGACTATACGCCTGCCGATATTCAATACGACGAGTTCGGTTGCCCATCCTATACACTTATGCATCTTGGGAAGGAGCTTGGAAGGCTCACGCTCCACGTGCCGGGTGAGTACATCGTAATCGATTCTTTAGCCGCGGCAGTTGTTGCACTCTCTTTAAATGCACCGTTTTCCGCTATATCTGAAGCACTTAAACGCTTTCAAAACACCCGCCGCCGCTTTGAGCTTTACGGAGAACGTGAAGGTGTAAAGG
>JAEWZS010000134.1 GCA_023458355.1 Bacillota bacterium | reverse complement strand
AAATGGAGTGTATCACCCACGGAGAGCCCGAGTTGTGCCGCAAGGTGTTCACTTATAACGCATACCTCGTTGGCGTTTTTATACTCCTCTTTTGTAAAGGATCTGCCGGTGGTTATAGCAAGCTCCTTGCGCGAAAACTCCAGGTAGGATTCAAGGTCGGAGGTAAATTGCACGTCAACGTACTCTTCCTCTACGGCATAAGCCTTAGCGAGGTCCGCTATATGTACGAAATAGGTCGATTCCTCAACGGCCTGACCGCGAAAAGCCTCCTCGTCGAAACATGCAAAGTGTTGAAGAGAGGTTTTGGAGTACTCCGGCATACCCGAAACATCCGGCGTATCGATTATAAAAAGAAGTGCTCGGCTTGCACCTGTGGTGAAATACCCGTGCGCGATGTAGGTGTGGTTGAGCTCAAGGCCCATGTCGTTGCCTTCAAGTTCCCAAACATCCTTAAGGTGCTGCGAGGGCAGCGCGTAAAAGTACATTCCCCCGTAATAATCATCAGAGGAAAAGTAGGTTTTTTGGATCATGCAGCGAACGCCTTGGTCTGTGTCATACTTCACTGTAAAGAGGATGATGCCATAATTCTTGTAACGGTGCGTGCCAACGGGGCTTTGCTTCAAACCTTCGATGTAGCCGCCCATGGAGCGCTGCCGTTCGAAAGAAAGCACCTCCTGTTTAGTTTCGATGGGCGAAAAATCATAACCCTCGAGCGACTGCTGCATGAAGCTGTCGCCCTCGGGTGAATCAGGGTAATTTTTCCCGATGTATTCGAGTACAGCTGTGGTTTCAAACGTGCTGTCAGCCTCCAAAAGCAAGGCCTGGCTCGTGCTCCACATGCTTGTACCCAAACACAAAAATACAGTTACGGCTGCGAGAAGCAAAAAGAACAGTGCGGTTTTCACCGGCGTGCGCACCGCGTTTTTGAAGGCGGTTTTTATCATCATGGAAGCACATCTCCGATAAAAGTTAATAAACAAAAGTATAGCATAAATTGCTATACTTTGCTGTAAAAAACATTCCGTTCATAGTTTATTAACAAATTTATCCAAAAAGCAGTTGTGAAAGACCTACTTATCACCGCGGTCGTGGTTGGCGCGCTTTCCTACCTTTTCGATAGCAACGAGAATGGCAGCTGTTACGTCTGCCTGAAACTGCACTTGGTTGATATGGAAGCGTGTGAAGATTTCGCCGCCGATGCTGATGGTGTACTTGGGCGGCAAATGGTTGAGCGCATAGGTTACCACATCTGCGCGGCAATACATACAGCAGCAGATGCCGCTTTTCTTCATCAACTCATCTACGCGCATATCGACCATTTCTTCCAAAATATTGCGCGGCATGATCTTTTTCATATCTTCCAAAGCTTTCACTCCTTTATCGATGTGCCTGTACACCGGGTACAAAAACAATCTGTTACTACATATTTATTATATCGTGCGCACGAGGGCAAAACAATAGAGCGCATACGAGGAAATCGGTGAAATTTGTGACGCTGTATTTATCAAAAGCTTAACATATCCGCGGCAGACCCTCTCCCGCAAGCGCATCGAGGACGCGCGTTGCACCGGAGCGGGTTTTTAATAGCACAGAGGGTTCACCTTCTGTAACCGTAGCCGCAAGGCAGGCGTACTCCCCGTAGCGTGCTTTTCGAAGTATCGACAGCGCCTTTTCTTCGTCCTCGCCATTTACCGCGATGCAAAGCTTACCTTCGTTGCCCATATAGTAGGGGTCAAGCCCCAGAATATCGCAAAAGCCCTGTACCTGTGAATCTGCGGGGTTATAGTTTTTCGAAAGCTCAATGGTTACCCCGGAGCTTTGTGCAAGTTCGTTTAGCACCGAGGCAAGCCCTCCGCGTGTGATGTCACGGAGCGCGTGCACGCGTATGCCGGCAGTAAGAAGCTTATGTACCATATCGTTGAGAGGTGCGCAGTCGCTCTCGATGCGGTTTTGGATATGCATGCGGCTCGACAAAATGGCTGCGTGGTGGTTGCCCATGTGACCCGATACTAGAATGGCATCGCCCGGTGTAAGGTTTTTTGCACTAATGTTTACGTTTTCTTGTACGAGGCCGATACCGGCAGTGTTGATATAAAGCCCGCCTTTTCCTTCAATCACCTTGGTATCACCGGTCACGATGGAAACACCCGCTTCATCTGCAGCCGCTTTCATGGAGCGCACCACGCGTTCGAGGGTTTCGAGATCGAGCCCTTCCTCCAAAATAAAGCCTGCTGATAGGTATTTAGGGACGGCACCACGGCAGAGAAGATCGTTCACCGTGCCGCATACGGCAAGCCGCCCTATGTCGCCGCCCGGGAAAAAGAGAGGCGTTACCACGAAAGAATCGGTCGTAAAGGCTACCTTCCCGGTGGGAACATCCAAAAGTGCCGCGTCCTCAAGCGCGTTTAAGGTTTGATTGGCAAAATGGCGCAAAAATACGGAACCGATGAGCTCGCCCATCAATTTCCCGCCGCCGCCGTGCGCCGTAGTAATTTTCATGGAGCACCTCCAAAGGGATGATGTATTGCAGTATATCTATCCGGGATTCAGGTTTTTAGGTTACGCGTCGGCATGAAATCATACCGCCCTACCGGGAAACGCGTTCGCTGGTATGACCGTTGTCACTTGCGCGACCGAGCACCGGCCCACACCCCACATGCCCCCTCTGCCGATACCATGCATGGGCCGAAGGGGGAAGCGGGGGTACAGCTTTTGTTAAAGTGCGGGCATTCAAGCGGCGAAGACTGCCCTGCAATGACGCTGCCGCACAAACAGCCTTTTTTTTCTTTGCCTAAGGGGATATCCATGGAGCCTGCGTCAAATCGCGCATAACGCGGTGCTATAAAATAACCGGAGTCGGGTATTTCCCCAAGGCCGCGCCAAGGGGATGCAGCTGTAAAAAAGCATTCGTTAATGAGAGCGAGAGCCTCTACATTACCCTTTGCGCTTACGACACCCGTATAAAGGTTATGTGCCTCGTATGTGCCGGACTTGATTTGGCTAAGAAGGTCGTAAATTCCTGCAAGCACCTGTTCGTATTGAAATCCGGCCACCGTGAGCGGCACGCGCCTGGATTCACAAAATGGCTTGTAAATATCGCTCCCTAAAATGGCGCTCACATGCCCCGGGCCGATGAAGCCCGTAATGAAAGAACCGGACTCGGTAAGAAAATAAAGCGCCGGCATAAGTGCCTTCACGGCGGTTAACAGCCGCACATTATCTATATTTTCCTCTTCTAAACGCTTCAATAAAAGTGCATAGATGGGAAGTGTAGTTTCAAAGCCGACGGCAGCAAATATAAACTGCGTTTGGGGCTCAGCTTTCGCAAAATCAAGCACTTCCATGGGCGAATAGACGATCTCAACCCTTGCGCCTTGCGCCTTTGCTTGTAAAAGCGAAAGTTCGCTTCCGGGAACGCGAATAAGATCACCGAATGCGCAAAGACATACGCCTTTTTTAAGGCTCCATTCTATCGATCGGTCGATGTAACCCGAAGGGGTTACGCAAACGGGGCAGCCGGGACCCGATATAAGCTTTACTTGCGGGGGCAAAACGGCATGCACGCCAAATTGCACGATACTTCTCGTGTGCGTGCCGCATACCTCTATAAGCCGCGCAGGAGGTCCGTCATAGGAACGGATGCTTGAGGCAAGAAATTCTGCTCTATCCATCAATAAATTCCATCTGAGCGAATAGCTCGTCTAATTCTTCAACCTCGGACTTTGTTATAAGCGATATGGCGCAGCCGGCGTGCAAAAGCACATAGTCGCCCACCTGAGCGTCTACAAGCGAAAGCTCTGCGCGAAGTATGTTCCCGCGCACATCCACTTTACCTTTGCTGCCTTCCTTTTCGATTACACGCCCGGCAACTGCGATACACATGGAGATCACCCCTTCTTATTATTCAATGTCGTAAGTGCTGCATACCCTTGTCCGAGAGGTATGCACCCATCGCCCGCAGGATACGCTTCGTTTCGGTAAACCTTAAATCCGTCGCGCTCGAGCATCGGGACGAGTATTTCGGTCAAAAGCCTGTTTTGGAACACGCCGCCCGAAAGCGCAACGGTTGTAATGCCCGTTTTTTCGCGGAGCGATTGAAATACCTTTCGCGTAAACGCGCAAACCGTAAGATGAAAGCGGTATGCGAGTTTATTTGTACTTTCGTTTTGTTTTTTCCCCATACACAGTGCCGTAAACGTTGGTGCAAGGTCTATGATGGGTCCGCTCGCATCCTCAATAAGCAAATAGGGCAAAGGCTCCTTGGTTAAAACCGAATTTTCTTTTTGATAGAGCGCTGCCGCGTTTTCAAGTTCAATAGCACTTTGGCCGTCGTAGTCCGATTCGTGGCAGATGTTCAAAACGGAGCTTGCAGCGTCAAACGCGCGGCCCATGCTCGAGGATAAAATCGTATTGATGCCCGCTTTTAGCGCTGTGGATATAAGTTCAAAGTGCTCACCGTAGGCGTGCGCTTTCGCTTCCTCTATAAGCTCTGCATCAAGTAGATAGCACAGGGCACTTTTCCAAGCCTGGCGGACGGAATCGTCCGAGCTGAACAGCTTTATGGGCTTTAAATGGCCTATACGTGAAAACTCCCCGTTTTGCACGAGAATAAACTCCCCGCCCCATATGCTGTTGTCCTCCCCAAACCCTGTGCCATCAAATGCCGCGCCGAGCACGTTTTCCTTTAAGCCGTGCTCCGCCATCACAGAGGCGATGTGCGCATAATGGTGCTGCACATAGATAATCGGAAGATTGCGGTTTTTTGCATAAAGCGTACTTTCATAATGAGGGTGAAGGTCGCATGCAACAGCTTCAGGCGTAATACGAAGCGTTTGCTCAAAATCGGCAACCGCATTTTCGTAAGCAAAAACCGATTCCAGCGTATCGAGTGCGCTTGCTTCCGCACTCACATAGGCAAAACCGTTTTGGATAAGGCAAAATGCGCTTTTCTCCTGCGCACCCGTGCAGAGGATGGATGGAGTTACATCAAAGCCTTTAAGTGCTGTGGGGAAGGGAACATACCCGCGCGCGCGGCGGAGTACATTCGTTGTATCGTTTACAACGGCAGCGACGGAATCGTCGAGCCTTCGGATGATTTCCCTGTCGTGCCACAATACACCCGAGATTAGCTCGTTATCTTCAAAAAATACGAGCATGTCCGCGTCATCTTGAAAAATGGGCAGTCCGCTCGGGTTAGCACTCGTCAAAACGATTGGCCCGGTATCCTTCAGCAATAGATGATGAAGCGGCGTATAAGGTAAAAACGCGCCCATATATCGGCTGTTGCCGTATACATCCTTCACGATGCGCGAGGGCTTTCTTTCAAGCAATACGATAGGCCTTGCACTTGTGTTTAAAAGTTCTGCCTCTTTTTCGCTCACGACCGTGTGCTCCTTTATGGAGTTTAGATCGGGAAACATCACGGCAAAAGG
>JAEWZS010000133.1 GCA_023458355.1 Bacillota bacterium | reverse complement strand
CCATCCCCGCACCGAAGCAAAAAATTACCGCTGATATCGTTGGTTTTCTCAGCTGCTGCACAGCAGGCGGACTTCCCTAATGCGAGCGCTTCTTCGCGATTAATCCCCTTCGCTTTAGCCAAAGGATAGTAAGCACACACATACCCGAGAAGCATGTCGTCAGATGATGGTGTAAGCCCTATCCCTAAGCCCGCGATTGCCGTCGCGGCTGATGCTGCTTTCTCGTAATCCAAAGCATTGAATGCGTCATGAAGTGCCGTTAACCTTGGGCGAATCATAGCGCTAAACGGGTTATCCGGTGTATCTAAAGCCAAAGGAAGCATCCCATCGAGGTTTCCCTCGGCCAAAAGGAGCGCTTTGAGTACCGGTAAACACGATTGTGCAGGTGGCTTATAACTTACTCCCTCAAAGACATCGAGGTTCTTGACTATGGCGCTATTAATATCTATTGTAAAACCTGCCTCAATTACTTGAACTCCTGTGCGGCTTATACATGCTTGCATTTGGGGCTTAAGCCCTAAACACGTAAACGGCACATCTATTTCAACCGTACAGGACCATGGATACAGGCCTTTTTCCGCAGGGAGTATGGTAATAATACCCCCTGCGGTCATAATGTTCACCGCCCGGTCAAATACCGAGTGGATCCATCCCCCCATCGCATCCGCGCACAACGATCGTTCCAATGCGGCGCACAGCTGTTTTGCAAAAAACACGCCGCTTAAGCCTTTTGGAAGATAAACCCGTATATGGGCTCATCCACGGTCTCCTTGTATTTGATGACTCTGGTGCGAACCACACCTACGGTGGATGTAAGCTCCATACCGCTTTCAATCCCCTCGTCAAAGCCGATCTGCCCGGTTGCACGAACGCCGTTTTCAAACTCCACAATCCCGAAATGGAGCCAGGGCATCATATACCCCTCGGGTAGATTGTATACGCGTGTCCATGTTAAGAGCTTACACTTCCCCTCTAAGGGTAAGCGCTCAAACGCACGGCCGTCACAATCCGGGTTCTGACAGACAATATAACGGGGATGGTGCAGCTTAAAGCACTTCGTACATTTATAGGCATACATCTGTTCCATTTTACTACCCCCTTACTCTGCCTTAAGAACTGTGGATACTACGTTATTGCCAAAGCCGCCGAAGTTTACTGCGAGTGCAGTCTTAGCATCCTTCACCTGGCGTTCTCCCGCCTCACCGCGAAGTTGCTTTACTAGTTCCACAATCTGTGAAATACCTGTTGCACCCAAAGGATGTCCCTTGGCCTTTAAGCCACCCGAGGTATTAATAGGCATATCGCCATTAAGTGCGGTTCTGCCCTCGCGTGCAGCAATATGACCGCCGCCCCTTGGGAACAGGCCCGTCTCCTCGCTCTCTTCAATCTCCAATATCTGGAAGGCATCGTGGAGTTCAGCAACGTCTATATCCTCCGGCCCTACACCCGCCATCTTATAGGCCTTTTGAGCGCTCAGGCGAACAGCCAACAAATCGCTTGGCACCTCACGGTTGGCCACATAGTGGGTGTCTGTCGCGGAGGCAATACCCGCCACCTTGATAAAGGGCTTATGCGAGAAACCGAGCTCAGTTTGTTTATCCTTGGCGACAAGGAGCAGTGCCGCAGCTCCGTCTGATACCGGGCACATATCATATTGGCGCAGAGGATCGGCCACAATCGGGTTTGTTGCCGCGATGTAACGCTCATCCGTAATGCGGTCCAGTTTTACCCTGGAATGGATATGTGCATTGGGGTTTAGACAGGCGTTATCGTGGTTTTTAACCGATACAATGGAAAGATCGCGGTTGGTAACACCGTATTTATCCATGCACAGCCTTGTAAACATGCCCGCAAAAGAGGGCAGAGTCAATCCGTAGGGGTATTCGCCCGTGGGGTGAAGCATTGTCGCCACAAAATCCGTGCCTTCCCAGCCCGAAACCTCACGCATGGCTTCGCCGCCGATAACCAGCACGCAATCGCACAAGGAGGAGGCGATGGCCGCATACCCGAGCTTAAGTGCAGAAGCACCCGAAGCGGGGCCGTTTTCCACGGTTTCCGCCATGGCGGGGCGAATGTTGAGCGTATCCACCACCGCAGAAGCAGCGCCGCTCAAACGGTTCACCATACCTGCGCCCATTGTACCTACGAACACCTGATCGATAACATTTTTTCGTCCCGTCTTTGCACCGGCGTCGTCCATTGCCTGCAAAGCAGCCTCACAGCACATATCCAAAAAAGGTACCGGTGACTTCCCGAATTTTGTATGTCCTATGCCGACGATTCCCACCTCTCGCATTAGGTTTGACCTCCTTAGCTAACATTGCTTAACGCGTTATAATACACATTGCCTAAATGTTGCCTTATACGTTGAGCGTAGCAGGCATATGAAGGACTTTGTTCGCCTCAAGTACATCCTCAAATGCCGGCCGAATGCCAACATTCTTGTTCGCCTTATGCTTCTCCCACAATGCGCGTGTGAGTACGAAAGTGGGTACTCCACCCAACTCATGAGGAGAATTGGGCCTCGATTCCAGCTCATATTCAATCATCCAACGCTTAAAGCCGTTGGGGGATTCGGCCACAATGAAAACCTCGTCCTGGTTCATAAAATCGAAGTGGTATTCCATCTTAGCCGCAAAAAGCTGCGCCCCTACGCGCACACCGCGTTTGAGCGTCATGGTATGGTAGGACATACCTATCTTTTCGTTTACCAACCGGCCGTTTACGATACCGGCGACCTCTCCGTCCACAGCGCCCACAAAAAGATATTCATCCTGCACGCGATAGCGCAGCATCCCTAAGACTTCGGCGTAGATACGTGCGGCTACAATATCGTAGAAATCCTTGGGATGATGAAGAAGCGGCGCTATACCGTCAAGTATCATCACCATTTCCTCGCGTGTAGCCTCGCGCACCAGCATATCTTCGCCGGTGGTCAGTGGGATCACCTTGGGCTCATAGGGTACCATACCCACGGTTGGCGGCCTGAGTTTAGCTTCCATTTGGTCGATTACAACATCGTAATCCTTCAGCATCCCGGGTTCCTCCTCTGCTTGCTATTACTTTGTTTTTGCTTATCTAATTGTGAACGCAAAAAACATCCGCTGCCATAGTGTGCGAAATTTGTCGAATAGTGTGCATTTATGGGTGTTTTTCTTCGTGTAAAATGCCTTGTTAACGACCGGTCTAAAGTGTTGGAAAATGGGAAAAGTAACCAGTTACATTGAGTGATTACAATTTACTGCACTTCCCGCGGTTTTGTCAAGGGTTTTGCTTTGAAAAATCCGATTTATAAGATATATATGTAATCGGTTACATTTAATTCCCCGGAGTTCAAGCAGTTTTCTTGTTTGCATTTATGCTTAATGATATACTGTAATCAGCTCCTCTAAAGTAAGGGGAGCATCTTCACATCAAAGCCGTTTGGCGGAGGGCGTAAGTTTAAGGTGAATATTAGGGAGATCGCAAAAGAAGCGGGCGTATCGGTAGCTACCATATCCCGTGTACTGAACCATCCGGAGGTCGTACAGGCCGATACGCGGGATCGCGTGCTGGAGGTTATGAAGCGATTTAACTATACGCCCAATTGGTTCGCAAGAGGGCTGAACTTCGGTAAAACCAAAACCATCGCACTGTTTGTTCCCGATATCGAATCCGAAAAATACCAAAAAGTCATGTCCGGTGCGGAAACCGTAGCGTTAAATAAGGACTACAGCCTTTTTATCTGCGGCACTCGGCACGATGCGCGGATAGAGGGCAACTACTTGGATATGGTGCTCCAGCGCAAGGTGGACGGCATTGTGTTGGCCGGGCCGGGGCTTAATAATGAGCGCTACCTTGCGCTAGACTCCGTTCCCGTTGTTATGGCCGGCGTACATAAGGCACGTCCGGGATATGATTCCTGCTGCGTTAACTATCAGGAGGGCGTATATAGCCTTACCTCACACCTTATTAAAATGGGCTACCGCTCCATCGACCTACTCCTAAACGACATGCTGCCCGAAGAATCCGCCATGATCTGCGGAGGATTTGACCAGGCTGTTGAGGACCTTGGTGCAGACATGCAAAGTCGCCGTTTCGAGGTGGATTTGGGCTTTCAGGGAGGTTACTTTTTCGCACAGCGGATGATACTCGCAGGCAATTTGCCAAGGGCTGTCATTACCTATAACGATGAGCAGGCGTTTGGCATCATCAAATCGGCCCAAGCTTCCGGTGTAAGAATACCAACCGATCTCGCCTTAGCGGCTCTTTCGGATTCCGCCGCAGCTTCTATGGTGACCCCCGCGTTGACCACGTTGGAGCTTCCCAATAAGAAGCTCGGTATGGTAGCTGCGAGAATGCTAATCGATAGAATCGAGGGTACTTCTATGGAGGAAACCGGTCAAGAGATCATACTGCAGCCAAAGCTCAAAGTGCGCAATTCCTGCGGAAATACCAAATTCATCTACGAGATATCCGACTAAAAAAGATACACGGAGCCTAGGGCAGCATGGGCTGACATATGCCGTGCAACAGTCCAATGGCGAGATTCCCTCGGCGGGATAACCGCCCTACATAATGACAAAGACATGCGTCAAAACAGAAGTTTTTTGGCACAGGGGTTTAACTCCACTTATCTTTGGGGGGATACGAGTATGGATATGTCCGTCGAATTAGGCAGCCTGACTTTAAAGAATCCCGTTATGGTAGCCTCCGGGCCTTGGTCCGGCAGCTTGGAGGGCATTCGCAAATGCATCGAATTCGGCGCCGGGGCGGTGGTGACGGAAACCATCGCCATGGAGACACATCCGACGCTGCATCCCTTTTTACACGTAAGCGGCACGCAGCTTTTTAACATTAGGCTTTATTCAGACCTATACCTCGAACAATGGGAGAAAAGCCTCACAACTCTCGATAAACGCGGTACTAAGCTTATCGTAAGCATCTCAGGCGAAACTGCCTCGGAGGTTCGTTATTTGGCCGCCTGTGCTGAGCGCATGGGTGCAGATGCCATAGAACTTAGCCCATCCGCCCCCATAGGGATGCGCTACCGCTCCTTTTCCACTTATCCGGAACGTACGGCTAAAATTGTGGAAGCCGCGGTGAAAGCCGCCGACTTGCCGGTTTTCATAAAACTACCTTATGAGGCCAGCTATTTCCCCGGCATGCTCCAATCCGTTTACGACGCGGGTGCAAAAGCCGTTGCTGCCATCGATGCTTTAAAAGGCCTTAACGGCGTAGATTTAGAAAATCGTCAAACGTATATGCCCACTTTCGGCGGCTATTCCTCCGAAAACATTCGCCCCGTTTCCTTGGCCGTGACCGCCATGCTCAAACAATATACCCCGTTTCAGATAGTAAGCTGCGGCGGCATTTCAACAGCGGAGCATGTTTTGGAATTTATTATGCTCGGTGCCGATGCCATACAGCTTGCCTCCGCCATTCATATTCATGGATATAAAGTGATAGATGATGTGCTTTGCGGGCTCAAGGATTGGATGACGAATCACGATGTTTCTGACTTTTCAAAGATCCGAGGCGCAGCTCTCCCCTCCCTTCGGCCATTTGAGGAGATTCGCCCGCGGCCGGTACGTGCAAAGCTGTTAAAGCCTTGTACTATGGAATGCGACATCTGCCTTAACGGCTGTATTTACGGAGCTATATCCCGGCAGCAAGGCGCTATCACACTCAACCAGGAGTCTTGCGTTGGCTGCGGCTATTGTCTTGCCGGATGTCCCGAGAAAAAGCTGAACTGGGATTGGATATAATCATTCTTTATTAAGGAGACGTATCGATGAAGCAGGAGCAATTCGACCGCTTTTTATCCGAACTTCGTTCAAAAGCTGAGCCGCCACCGGAAGCAAAATGGTTTTTATTCTTTTCGCGCTTCTTCCATTTCTTCGCCATTATAGGCGGGATCGGCATTTATACTATGGGGTATCCTCGACGAATCCTCCATGCTCAGCCGCTCCGGCATTGTTTTCTATATTGCCGGCGCACTGCTGTTCTTCTTTCTTTGTAAGGGTATTTCTTTGATGCTTAAAGCGATGGAGCAAAATATGCTGCGTACAGCCGAGGCATTGCACCTTGCCCGCACGCAAAGAGATTTCGTTTCAACGCTCGGCGCTGAAGAAGTAACGGAAGATCGTCAAAAGAATAACGCTTAGCGTTTCGCAAAAGTGCCTTACTTTTTTATGAAATACAAAAGGGCCGCGGTTGCACCGCGACCCTTTTCTTATAGCATATATGTGATAAGCTAAGCTTATTTCTCGTCGACCTCTGCCATGTGGGAAATAAGGTCGAGCGCTTTGTTGGCATAACCCCATTCGTTGTCGTACCAGGCGATGAGCTTTACAAAGTGTTCATTGAGGCTTATACCTGCGGTAGCGTCGAAGATGCAGGTGCGCGCGTCGGTAATGAAGTCGCTCGATACAACTTTATCCTCCGTGTAGCCGATGATGCCTTCATACTCCTTGCTCTCGGATGCAGCTTTCATGGCGGCCTTGATATCGTCGTACGTAGCGGCTTTTTCAAGGCGGCAGGTAAGGTCTACCACCGAAACGTCGGCGGTGGGTACGCGGAAAGACATGCCGGTGAGCTTACCGTTCAAAGACGGAATAACCTTGCCGACGGCCTTAGCAGCACCGGTCGAGCTCGGGATGATGTTAAACGCCGCACCGCGGCCGCCGCGCCAGTCCTTTTTGGAGGGACCGTCGACGGTAAGCTGGGTGGCGGTAGTGGCATGGACGGTGGTCATAAGACCCTCGGCGATACCGAAATTGTCGTTTATAACCTTGGCGAGCGGCGCAAGGCAGTTGGTAGTGCAAGAAGCGTTAGATACGATCTTCATGTCGCTCTTATAGGTCTCATGATTGACGCCCATCACGAACATGGGAGCATCGGCGCTCGGGGCGCTAATGACGACTTTTTTCGCGCCACCGTTGAAGTGTGCGGAAGCCTTCTCGGTCGTGGTGAACTTACCGGTAGATTCCATGATGTACTCGGCACCGCATTCCTTCCAGGGAATCTCCTCGGGGTTCATGAATGCGTAGACTGCGACTTTTTTGCCGTTCACCACAAGCATGCCATCCTCAACATGCACCTCACCGTCAAAGCGGCCGTGTACGGTGTCATATTTGAGCATGTAGACCATATACTCGGGGTCGATGAACGGATCGTTGATACCGACGACCTCAATGTTCGGGTTCTTGACAGATGCGCGAAAGACAAGCCGTCCGATTCGGCCAAAGCCGTTGATGCCTACTTTCGTTGCCATAATTAGCATCCTCCTATTATAAATTTTAATAATAACAAACTCAGGGATACTTCCCTTTTCCGTCTATAATATTAGTCGAATTTTTAACAATATGCAACACTTTTTTTGGAAAATTGCAGAATGTGAAGGCAACGACGCAAAGCATAAGATGAACTTATGTGCGCTGTTATAAGACGACATATATCGTGATCAGTTTCCGTGGGATTTGAATTAACAGACTACAGGCTCTTCAACGATATAATTCGTCTTCCTGCCACTTTAGCGGGTTATCGTCAATATATTGCTGCACCTCCAGATATGCATTTTCATTTCGAATGATTCTGTCATATAAGAATCTTGCTATAATGACCGATTTGCTTCGTTACCATAGTTTTAAAAGATCGTATTATCGTATGCAAGGTAGGGCGGGATGCCCACATCCCGCCGCTTCGGGTGCTCCATAGCCACCCCAAACAGAAACAGAATAGCAAACGGCGTACCGAAGGGGTTTCCTCGCTTCGGCACGCCTGAAAGCTTAAACGTAACTTATTTCAGATTTTCCGGATTGAGTGCCAAAAGCTCGTCCAGCACGAAGCGGCCGTCCTTCCTTACGAGAACACCGTCGAAATACATTTCGCCGCCGCCGTATTCGGGCGTCTGAATGCACACGAGATCCCAGTGAAGCGACGAGCGGTTGCCGTTGTCACAATCGTCATAAGCATTGCCCGGGGTGAAGTGGAAGCTTCCCGCAATCTTTTCATCAAACAGGGTATCCTTCATGGGCGATGTGATGTACGGGTTCACGCCGATAGCGAACTCGCCCACGGCGCGCGCGCCCTCATCTCGGTTGAACACGGAGTTGATGCGCTCGGTATCGTTAGCGGTAGCCTCCGTAATACGCCCGTTTTTAAATACGAGGCGCACGTTTTCGTAGGTGAAGCCTTCGAGTACAGACGGTGTGTTGTAGGTGATTACACCATTGATGCTGCCCATCACGGGGGCGGTGAATATCTCGCCGTCGGGGATATTAACCTCGCCCGCACATTTAATGGCAGGAAGCCCTTTGATGGAAAACTCGATATCGGTCCCTACAGCCGTAAGGCGTACCTTATCGGTTTTTTCCATGAGCGCCTTGAGCGGGTCCATGGCGCGGTCCATCTTGGAATAATCGAGGTTGCAGACGTTGAAATAGTAGTCTTCAAAAGCGTAGGTACTCATGTTGGCCATCTGCGCCATGCCGGGCGATGGATAACGAAGGACCACCCACTTGGTTTTGGGGACGCGAATCTTTGAGTGTACGGGCTGGCTATAATGCTTGGCCGCAAGAGCTACCTTGTCGGCAGGCACATCGCTTGACTCAGCGCTGTTTAAGCCGCCGCGCACACCGATGTAGGCCTGCATATTGTCCATCAAAAGCCCATCTACCTTGGCGCGAAGGTCGAGTTGTTCCGCACTCGCTCCTAAGCTTAGCTCGCGCGAGACCTCGGGATGGTTAAACCATACAAAAGGCTTGCCGTCCACCGCATAGGCTTCGCGAATAAGCGCCTTCACGAGCATGTCGCAGTCACCTTGCGATTCGATGAGCACGTTTTCGCCTTTTTTAAGCTTGCACGAGTAATTGATCAGGTTTTTCGCCAGCGTTTCGATCCTCGGATCGGTCATGCGTTTTTACCCCCTAAATTAAGAATTATTTTAGGTTCATTTTTTCCTTCACGATATAAAGCGGCCTTCCCTTGACCTCGTCGTACATGCGGTTCATATACGCGCCTAAAATGCCGAGTGCCATAAGGGTAATGCCGTTTAGAAGCGCCAGCCCGCACAAGCCCCAAAGCCACGGTGCCGCACCTACACTAAGCGCACATACGAGCACCGCGATAAAGCCCATAAGTGATAGCGCGGTTACAAATACGCCCATATATCCCGCGAGCGTAAGCGGCGTATAGGAAAATCCGAGCATGCCGTCCATAGCAAGCTTGAGCATTTTCTTTAGAGTATATTTGGTCTTACCCGCAAAGCGCTCCTGCCGCACATATTCGACCGGCACAGCGGCAAAGCCCATCCACGCGCTCATGCCGCGAAGGAAGCGGTTGTGCTCGCGCATCTCCAAAAACACATCGGCCACCTTGCGGTCCAAAAGGCGGAAGTCGCCCGTATCAAGAGGTATCGGGTAGGCGCTCATGGAAGTAAGAAGGCGGTAGTACACATGCGCGGTAAACTTTTTAAGGAAGGTTTCTCCCTCGCGTTTCACACGCTTTCCGTAAGCGATTTCGGCCCCGTTCTCCCAAGCCTCCACCATTTTTGCAATCACCTCGGGCGGATCCTGAAGGTCGATGTCGATGATGATGAGCGCATCGCCTTTACTTGCATCCATACCTGCGGTGACGGCGAGTTGGTGCCCGAAGTTGCGTGAAAAGAACAACACCTTCACACGCTCGTCTTTCTGCGCAATCTCTCTTAACTTTTCGGCCGTTGCGTCGCGACTGCCATCGTCCACATAGATGATCTCATACTCGTAGGGAAGCGCGCGCATTGCAGCGCTCATGCGCTCGTACGATGTAAAAAGCACATCCTGCTCGTTGAAAGCGGGCACGATGAGCGAGAGCATTTTTTTCATGCTGAATTTCCTCCGTTTTTGCGGTAAATAATCTCAGATACGTGTTATATGGTATTATACCATAAAACAGGTCTTGTATAATGGTTGGAAATGGCAGATCATCTTTTCATATTGACGAAGTATAACGCTTCAGGAAGAATGCTGTTGAAACAAAGAGTAAATGGTATATAATAAGCATGGGATAATTTTGTTCGTTTTAAAAATTTTATATAAAGGAGATTCGTTATGCCTCTTGTTACCAGCAAGGAAATGTTCAAAAAGGCCTATGAAGGCGGGTATGCCATCGGCGCTTTCAACGTAAACAACATGGAGATTGTTCAAGGCATCACCGAAGCCGCCAAGGAGGAAAACTCGCCTCTCATTCTCCAGGTTTCCTCGGGTGCGCGCAAATATGCAAACCATACCTATCTTATGAAACTTGTGGAAGCGGCGATTGCAGAGACCGGCCTTCCCATCTGTTTGCACCTTGACCATGGCGATACATTTGAGCTTTGCAAGAGCTGCATTGATGGTGGCTTTACCTCCGTTATGATTGACGGAAGCCACCATGGCTACGAAGATAACATTACGCTCACCAAAAAGGTAGTAGAGTACGCGCATGACCACAATGTCACCGTGGAGGGTGAGCTCGGCCGCCTTGAGGGTGTGGAAGACGATGTAAAGGTCGCCGCCGGCGAAGGCAGCTATACAGATCCCGATCAGGTGCTCGACTTTGTTACCCGCACAGGTGTAGACTCCCTAGCCATCGCCATCGGCACAAGCCACGGTGCTTACAAGTTTAAGCCCGGCACCAACCCGCAGCTTCGCTTCGATATACTCGAGGAAATCCAAAAGCGTCTGCCCGGCTTCCCCATCGTGCTCCACGGCGCAAGCTCCGTCATTCCCGAATTCGTTAAGATGATCAACGATAACGGAGGCAAGATGCCCGACGCAATCGGTGTACCCGAAGACATGCTCCGCAAGGCTGCGTCCATGGCGGTATGCAAAATCAACATCGACTCGGATCTCCGCCTCGCTATGACGGGCACCATCCGCAAGTATTTCAACGAGAATCCCTCCCACTTTGACCCGCGCCAGTACCTCAAGCCCGCGCGCGACTCTATCCGTGAGATGGTGCGCCACAAGATCGTACATGTGCTCGGTTCGAACAACAAAATATAAGGGAAAAGATACCATGGACGACATGAGCGACATCTTCACCTTGGTAGATTCCGAGGAAAACGAAATAGATTATGAGCTTCTCGACGTAGTTCCCTTCGAGGGCAGCGAATATGCTATTTTACTCCCGATGGATGACGATTCCGATGAGAAGGCCGTAACCATATTAAAACTTCTTTCCGGTGCGGACGATGATGTCGAGGATACACTCGCAGGGATCGAAGACGAACGCGTGCTTCAAGAGGTGTTTGCACTCTTTCGTGAAAGGAACGCAGAGGGCAACGCGTAAAACTCTATATACGAAAGCCGTTTTAACGGATGCTCCGTTAAAACGGCTTTTTTCTATGCTTTTTGCTTTTTCCTTACAAGAAGCGCCATAGCCGTTATGGCACAAGCACCTTCAGCGATTGCTGCGGCGTACCAAATCGCATCCGCGGCGTGAAAAACGGCAAGTGTAAAGAGTGTAACCATTAGCATTACGCCGCGCCCGAGCGAGATCGCCGCCGATTGTACGGGGTTCTCTGTAGCTGCAAAAAAACCGGAAGTCACGATGTTGATGCCCATGAGCGGAAATGCGACGGCAAACATCCTTAAAGCATTTACCGTACCGTCAAAAGCGTTTGAGCTTTCCTCTACAAGAAGCGGCACAATATCAGGTGCAAATATAAGGCATGCTCCAAAGGCCAAAAATCCAAACGCGAGGGCTGTGCCTATCCCGTAACCATAAAACGAAAACATTCCTTTGACATCGCGCGCGCCGCGGCGGCGGCTCACGAGCGGTTGGTTCGCCTGCGCAATACCCGCAAGAAGCATCACGACAAGCGTATTCACATAGGATATGACCGCATATCCGACAACACCGCGTTCACCCACCACGGCGAGGAGTGCACGGTTATATGCAAATGCATTGAGCGCAAGTACACCTTCGTTGGAAAACTCGGAGAACCCGAGCGACAGCACCCGCTTAAACAGCCCCTTTATGGGTTTTGTAAAGGTTAGTTTGAGCTTCGCGCGCTTGCTCAGAAAATGCGTGAGGTACACGAGTATGCTCGCCAACTGTCCCAAGCCTCCTGCAAGCGCTGCACCCGTCATGCCCTTTTTTAGGTGTATTACAAAAAGCCAACCTAAGCCCGCCGTGACCAAACCGCCCGCAAGCACACCCAGAAACGCCATGTTAGGCCGCCCGTCCGCGCGCGACATCACCTCGAGATTGTAGGATACCAAGTACGCTGCAGAAAATAAACCCGTAACGCGCACAAATTGCTCTACCCTGTCAATCGTTAGGTCCATGCCTCCCAAAAAGCGCGCAATATCACGCGGGAATAACGTAGCGAGAAGCGTAAACACAAACCCCAAAATAAGCAGAGCAAAAAGATCCTGCGAAAAAACATCGCTCGCGAGGCGCGTATCGCCCTTGCCTTTATAAATGCCGATCACGGTGGAAGCCCCTACGCTAAAAAACACCGATACGGCAAACAACATGTTGACGAGCGGCATCGAGAGGTTGAGCGCCGCAAGCGCGACCTCGCCTTCGCCCTTCGCTACGATGATACCGCTTATCATCGTATAAGCCGAAAACGAAAGCATGGCCCCGGTTGTGGGCAGCACATACCGTAAAAATTCTCGAAAACCGCGATTTGCGGATACCATACAAACCTCCTGTTTACAGCAAGCATAAACCTTGGTATGATACTAAGGTCAAGGCTTTTTTTAAAAAAGCCCGCTATTTGCCTTTTCTGCCCCGCTTTTATGGAGGCTTTATGCGTCATTCATTTAAAATAAGTGAAATTGCCCAACTTTACAGCATCGGGCCGGATTCTTTGCGTTATTACGAAGAGGCGGGCCTCCTTTCTCCTAAGCGTGATGAAAACGGCTACCGCATGTACAGCATCGACGATATCTGGCGTCTCAATGTTATCCGCGACATGCTCAAACTCGACTTATCCACTGCGCGCATCAAGGATTATCTTGGTGCACGCACCGTTGAAGCAACGCTTTCGCTGTTGATGGAAGAACGCTCGATTATCGACGAGCGCATTGTAGAGCTTGAGCGTATTAAGAGCAAGCTTATTGAACGCGAGGCGGGTATTTTAAATGCCTTACGCCGCCCCGTGGGTGAAATCTCCGTACGCACGCTTCCCGTGCGCGCTTGCGTAAGATTGGAAGTTGAAACGCTCAACGATGCCGAAGTGGATTTTGCCGTGAAAAAGCTGCATAAGCAGCATGAGGGCGAGCTTTTTCTCATACGAGGCGGCACGATGGGCGCCATCATCGACGATGCGGCTATAAAAAGCGGTGCATTCAACCGTTTCAGCCGGGTGTTCATCATCACCCCGCATGCGGAAAAGGCCAATTTTACCTTGCCGGCGGGCGATTATGTAACCGTCGCCTACAGCGGGCCTTATAAAAAACGCGAAACACTGCTGCCGCGCATGGCAGAATTTGCAAAAGAGCAAAATCGCAAAATCGCCGGGAGCGCCATAGAACTATACCTCATTGACATCCATGAAAGCGCCGACGAGGGCGAAAACCTCACGGAGCTGCAGCTTCCGCTTCAACCGCTCTAAGCTAAAATTGATACATACAAAAACAGGCAGAACCTCTCGGTTCTGCCTAAAATAATTTCTATTTAAAAGATCAAACAGGTTCCGATTCGCCCTCCGGTGCGCGATCGATGGGAGCATTTGCGTTTCGCGCATCCGAAGCAACCCATAGCGTAATGGTAGCCGCTATTACCGAAGCCCCTATAAACGCCCACAAACCCGGCACTTCTCCGGTCAACAAATACACCCAAACGGGATTGAGCAGGAGCTCCGTTGACGCGAGTATAGAGCACACCAGCATAGAGGTAGAGTTGATGGCTGCACTGTACATGATGTTGGGAATACCGAGCTGAAAAATACCCATGCCCATTACGGCTAGAACGATGGGTAAAGTGATTTGCTGAGGCGGATACACGGCGCTTAAGGGTAAGCCTACCAAAGTGGAGATAAGCGTACCTATGAGCATACCGGAAACGCGTGCGCCTTCATCCTTTGCTTCGCCAAGCAACATATACATAACAGCGAAAACCATGCCGCTCATAATGGCGATAAAATTGCCGAGCATGTTGCCGGGTGTAATGCTGTCCATAAAAAACAGCACGATGCCCGCCATGGTTACACCTACAACTGCATAATCCTTGCGGCGAAACTTCTTTTTTTGAAAAATCATAGAGAAAAGCACAAAAAACACCGGCGAGGTGTATTGAAGCACAATGGCATTTGCAGCCGTGGTAAGTTTGTTGGCCGCGAGAAAACAGAACGATGCAATGGAAGACGCTACACCTACACACAGGGAGCGCATGTCGAAACGAATGCGCCTTTTGGTAAACAGCATATATGTCAAATATGTCAATCCACAAAACAGGCTTCGCCAACCGCCCAAAACGAGAGGATTCCACGGTACCAACTTTATTAGTATTCCGCCCGTGCTCCACATAAGTGCACAGGTGAGCATAAGTAAAACGCCTTTAATCTGTGTGTTTTTCTGCATATATTTCCTTCAGGTCCGCTGGGATCGTTGCCCGGATTTTAAGCCCGGCAATGTAACATAATACGTCTTTTTTTAATAAAACGCAAGTTGGAAACCATGGTAAGAACTAAGAAGGTTATAAACATAAATTTATAGTCGTAAATCCATCCCTAGGCCTTGAAAAAAATAGTCAACGGCATATACTTATCTCCATTAACCGATGTGGTTAAACCGGTTTAGTCAGGAGTGTGTTTGGATATGAACCCCAAATTTTTAGATCTGTCAGACGAAAAGCGGCAGAAAATCATCCATGCGGGTTATGAAGTATTTACAAAGAAAGATTATAAACATGCCTCAACCGAGGAAATCGCCATCAAGGGCGGTATTTCCAAAGGGCTTTTATTCTATTACTTCCACGACAAAAAGACATTCTACATGTTTTTGTTTGAGCAGGCGGTCACATCGATCAAGACATATGTCGAGGATGAAAAAATACAAAAAATCGATGACTTTTTTGAGCTTTGTACTTACGCGGCGCAGCGAAAATACCAAATGCTGAGCGAAAACCCTTACATCACGGATTTCATCGTGCGAGCATTTTGCGTGCAGCGCGAAACCCTCCCCGAGAGCATGCATGTAAAGTTTGCGGAAAACACCGAGAGTATCTTTCGTACCTATTTTAAAAACATCGATGTATCGAAGTTTAAAGACGATGTCAATCCTGTTGAAATCCTTAACATGCTCAAATGGATGGCTGAAGGTTACATTCAAGAGCACCGGCAAAACGGACTGGATTTTAACCTTAATGACCTCATGGAAAAATACGCGCATTGGTCCGGTTACCTAAAAAGAATTTCATATAAGGGGGAATATCTTTCGTGAGCGCAATCATTGAAACAAAGAACCTGACCAAGTTTTACGGCAAAGAAAGGGGAATCATCGACGTAAGCCTTTTGGTTGAGGAGGGGGAAATCTACGGGTTCATCGGTCCAAACGGTGCGGGAAAATCCACGACGATACGGACGCTGCTGTCGTTAATCTATAAAACAAGCGGCGAAGCAAAAATCTTCGGTCTGGACAGCCGTACCCACAAAGTTGAAATACTCAAAGAAGTCGGTTATCTGCCAAGTGAAGTCTTCTACTACGACAACATGCGCGCCATTGATCTATTCAAGTATTCAGCGAGTTTTTACAAAAAAGACTGTTCGAAGCGAATTGAAGAGCTGTCTGCACTTTTACAGGTAAATCTTAAGCAAAAAATTGAGGATATGAGCCTCGGCAACAAGAAAAAGGTTGGCATCATCCAAGGGCTGTTGCATGCGCCGCGCCTCATCATACTTGACGAGCCTACCAGCGGGCTTGATCCGTTGATGCAGCGTACATTTTTTGACCTTATCAGAGAGGAGAACAAGCGCGGCGCAACGGTGCTTTTCTCTTCGCATATCTTAAGCGAAGTCCAGCGAATCTGTGACCGCGTGGCCATTATCAAGGAAGGACGTATCGTTTCGGTGCAGAAAATCAGCGAACTTAAGCAGAATGCCTATAAAAGCGTCAGCTTCACCGTGAAAAACGGCAAAGTGCCTGAGGGTTTTAGCCTTGAAGGTGCGCAGCATGTCGAGGTTAACGGCAGTGACATAAGCTTTATCTATAAAGGCAATGTAAATCAGCTGCTTGAGGAAATCGCTAAATATCCTCTCGACAATGTCGACGTAACGGAACCGTCGCTCGAAGATATCTTTATGCACCACTACGTTGGTTAAGGAGGTGCAACATGAATATTTTTTGGTTTGAATGTAAAACACAGCTAAAGAGCTTTTTCATTTGGACCCTAAGCATCTTAGCCATGTTCTCTGTTTTCTTAACCACCTTCTATGACGCTTTTATGAAGAGCCGCGATGCAGTAGAAAAGGCGCTTGAAAACCTGCCACCCGCGTTTGCTGCGGCATTTGGCGTTTCGGTAGACACTATGTTCACATTCAGCGGTTTTTTTCAGTTTATATACACGTACATCGGACTCGTGGGTGCAATCATGGCAGTTTCGTTTGCGCTGTCGTCTTTTTCAAGGGAAAAGCGTTCTAAGTGTGTGGATTTTCTGCTTGTAAAACCGGTAGAACGAAGCCAAGTATTCATCTCCAAGTTGCTTTGCTGCCTACTATATATCGTCATAACCAATATCCTCTTCGTCGCTGCAACGGTGATCGCATATACCGCACATGGCGAGACTGGTTTAGGAATGGGCAAGGTTATACTATCATCGTCGTCGCTGTTCTTTTTGCAACTGGTATTCTTGTCCATCGGAATTCTTTACGCCACATTGGCGCAAAAGATTCGGTCGGTCTCCGGCATGGCAACGGCGTTTGGATTTGCCGGTTTCTTACTGATGGCGCTTCATTCGCTTACCAAAGAAGACATCCTATTGTACATCTCGCCGCTTACCTACTTTAGTCCTCAGGACGTATTCTCTAATGGTAGGTTTGAAACGAAATATGTTGTTGCAGCTGCGCTTGTCAGTGTAGGTTGTGTCGCCGTGTCGTACGTAAAGTACTGCAAAAGCGATACAAGAGCCATATGAGGGGGGTACATC
>JAEWZS010000132.1 GCA_023458355.1 Bacillota bacterium | reverse complement strand
ATGACGATGAGTTCAGCGGGGGAAGCCGTGAGTACGCCCTGGCGCATATACGCATTGGCTGGATTTTGATTGGGATACATGTAATACTTCCTCCTGTGGATGGTACGGTTGGCCCGTCCTTTACAATGCTTAAATTCCGAAAGTAATTCCTTCACGCGTGCGCGTAATACACGACCTCATGAAGACTTTCGTTGTAAACATCCCTGATATAACCGTAGTCGAACAAACGCCTGCCCGCCTGTGCAATCGCTACACCGCGGTTTTCGTTATAAGCGCCGTCCGTGCTTGGCACCACCACCTGCACATGCCCATGCCCGCCTGTGGTGTTTTTCCACGCGGTAACAACAGGCCGCCCTTCGTTAGCAAGGGCTTGCGCTTGCGCGGCGGTCACCCGTTTCCAGCCGTACTCCCCCCCTTTTTTGGATAGCCAGTCGTATATACCGTTTGCGTTGAGCTCTCTTGCACCCGTTACATCGGGATAGGAGCGTGCCTCGAGCGTATTTGGATCTACATAATGCGGGATTTCAGCGCCCATCGCGCGTGTCACGTCCCACATAAAAATATTGCAATAAGTACTGCCGCTTTGAGTTACGGCGTAGCGCGGGTTACTTGCTACCTTAAACTGCGCGATGACATTGTTATAGAGCGCAGCGCTTCGATTCGTTACATCGCTTTTGACGAGCGGGTTCACCGCCTTGGAAGCATTGAAAGGATAATTCGCATCCGATGTATTGGAAGAAAAAAGCGCGTCGTTTGCTTGTGTAAGAACGCCTCGCGAATAACCGCTCGATAAAAGTGCGGAGCGAATGCTTTCAAGAGAGCCCTCCGGCGCATTTTTAAGCGCTGAAGAAATGCTTGCAACCGCCGCACCCAAACCTGCGCCCGACACGCCGGAGCTTAGAAGCATTAAAAAGCTTTGGAGTGAACCGCCTATATCGTTTTCTTTATTATTTGAAAGTGTAGAAAGAAGCGCCATCATAGCCGGAAGCGAGTTTGAAGTTGTACCTGAAAAAAGGCCTTCCTCCTCGGATGCGCCAAAAACGGAGCCACTTGAAAGCTGCGCGTTGAAAAGATCATAAAACGCCGTGTCCGACGTTGCGGACGCGGAGGTTTTACCCGATGCGGACGTTGATAAAAGCGGATAAAGTTCGTTTAATGAAATGCCGTCCATGTTACCTCATAATTACCTGGGTTTCATAGTGCCCTTGTCCATACGGTATAAAAACGCGAGAATCTCAGCGACTGCCGTATAGAGCTCCTCGGGTATCTCCTGCCCGATATCTAGCTTAAAAAGGCTTCTTACAAGCGCTTCATCCTCCTCGACGGGGACGGAGTGCTCCTTTGCCGTTTCGAGCATTTTTTTGGCTACATATCCACAGCCGATACCCACCACGCGGGGTGCTGCATCTGATCCGGCGTCGTACTTGAGCGCGGCTGCGCTAAGTTCAAACTGTTTTTTTTCGCGTTCGCTCATATCTTCACATCGATGGTGCCGCTTCTTTTCGCACCGCCTTTTAATACGGTTTCCGCGTTCTCCACGGTGGTGCGTTCCTTTATCTCGCCTACACGCATTTCGCCCAAGTGATACTTGGTTATGGCGGCGAGCGACTTTCGAAACTCCCTTATGCCTTCCTTGAGCACATCTATCCCGCTTTGGTGTTCCACGGAAAAGTTGATCGAAAGAGTACCGCGCTCGGTGCGCAAAAGCGTTTCCACCCTGCCGAAACTCTTCGTGGGAATGCATATGAGTACAGACGCATTATCGGCGTCAATCTTCCCTTTGCTTTTTGCGCGGCGGTATACAAAAAGCTCCGCCGTGCCGTATTCCCCGTTGTTTACGGGAATTTGATAATAATAAAAACGTGTCACGTCCTCAGCAAGCTTTGCTTGTGCTTCTGCTTTTGCAAGCTGCGGCTGCACGAGTCTTATGCTTTCTTCATCGTATTTTCCGGTTAAAAACTTGAGTGCTTCAAGCTTCTCCTTTGACCCGGAAACAAATTTTTCTATGTCCGCGCCGCTTTCGTTTCCCGTAAGCTTTAAGAATAGGTTCAATATACGCTGAGGGAGTTCTTTAAGCTCGGCTGTATTGGGCGGTGCGGCCGTTTGTACCGTTGCAGTTACTTCTTCACTTAAGGTTACTTGCGAAGCATTTACCGCTTCCTCCGCCTGTCCCTTCTGTATCTGAACTTGCACGGCTTTGGTGCTTGGTGACGCCGGTGCTGCGATTCCGCCTTGCTGAACTGTGGTTTCCTCGCCTATCGCAGCGTTTAAGCCTTGTTCATAGGTCTGCACCGCTCTCTGCTCGCTAAGGGCAAAAGTATTTTCTGCTATCGCCGCATTTTGCGCGCCCGTTAAAGGAGCTGCGGACTGTTCTTGCTGCACGCCTGCTGTGTTTAAATCCACCAACGGCACTGCTGTGCCGTTTTGCTGCACGGGCGTTTGCGTCTGTACGGGAGCCTGCGACTGCATGGGAACCTGCGATTGAATACGAGCCTGCGACTGAATAGGAGCCTGCGTCTGCGTGGGGGCCTGTGCCTTCGTCTGAGCTTGCGTCTGAGCTTGCACCTGAACTTGAACCGGATCCTGTACCGGGGCTTGTATCTGCTCTTGTACCGAGACTTGCGCCTGCACAGCCGTTTGCTTAGGTGACTGCGCTTGCACCGGAGCTTGCACCGGAGCTTGCTGCTGCGCTTGCGTCTGAGCCTGCGTCTGAGCCTGCGTCTGAGCTTGCGTCGGTGTGGGTGTAGCCGATGGCTGACCTTGAGCCGATACATGCAATGTATCGGGCAACTCACCAAGGGTTAGCTGTAAACTTTGTGCGGCATCAAAAAGCGTTTCACCTACACCTTGTCCCGAGGTGAGCGCCTGATAGGCAGCGATGCGTTCGGAGGTAGGATTTATGCGATTGAGTGCGAAAAAGAAAGCCGCCTTTGGCGTTAGATTATTTTGCTGCATCATCCGCAAGGCAAAAGCAAGGCTTCGCGCATCCGGCCGTATGCCCGACTGCTCAAAAAGTTCCAAAAGCGCTGCCTCCGCAGCACTTGCGGCCGCTTGTGGCAAA
>JAEWZS010000131.1 GCA_023458355.1 Bacillota bacterium | reverse complement strand
TATTGGATATAATCCTCAAATAACGCGTCCTTAGCATCCGCCAGTACATTTATCGCGGTTTCTTCTGTTGTTTTAAGCCGATAGCCGAGTTCGTTTAAAAAACGCCACGAAGTATCCGATTCAGAATCCGCTTAAAAAAATCCTGGCATTACTTCTATGCGGGATTATGCTGCTGGCAGTAGGCTGCCAAGCTGCGACACCGATCGACGTCACGGAGCAAACGCCCGATGCTTCTCCGGACGCGTCGCAAACGCCTATTGTGGCTATGCCGGACGTCCCTGCAGATCGTTACGACGCTAGCGTCACACCAAGAACAGGAGCAAACGCCAATATGCCCCTAGTTCTTGGTGTAGATATTCTGGACGGTAAATTCAGCCCGTTCTTTAGCACCAGTGCGCCTGATAAAGAGGTAGTGGACAAAACACAGCTTCTTCTTCTGCCCACCGATAAGAGTGGTGAGCTCGTTGCCGCTATCGATCAGCCTAGTTTCGCTTACGATTATTCGCAGGTGATAAGCGACGATAAATCCACATCTACCTATAAAATTGTCCTCAAAAACGGTGTCACCTTCAGCGACGGCACGCCCGTTACCGTGAAGGATGTTTTGTTCTCTATATATGTAGAGTGTGACCCATTGTACGATGCTTCCGGTACCTTCTACACTATGAAGGTACAAGGACTTGACGAATATCGCGCGCAGGCTGACGCGAGTGTGCTTAAAGAAGCTGATGCAATTATTGAAGCAGGCTTCAGCATGGATGAAAATGAGCAGATAATTTTTCCGGCCATTAACGACGCGACCACAGAGCAGCAAAATACATTTTGGTCAGCTCTTCCTGAGATCGGTGCACAGTTTGCACAAGAAATCATCGACTACGTCATAGCAAAGTATGGCAACGATGAATATGCAAAAAGCATCGATGAGGAGTTAACCTGGGCCAGCTTCGATAACGACTCCAAAAAGGCTGCGTTCGCCATGACAATGTGGAACCTTGGCTCCCTAACGGCGGACATGAAATTTATTGATGCCATCGGTAAGGAATATGACCTGAACACTGAAGAGCTATCGGCGGCAAACTGCTTCAACGCCATGCTTGCCGCTTACAATTACGACATCAGCAGTGACGGTGTGCAGGTAGAAGCTGCGGGCACACTAGTGCTCACAAGCGCGCTTACCAGCGCATATGCAAAAAATTCCGGGCGTAGCGCTGGAATCGACAGTATCCGAGGCATCACATCTGGCAAAATGATTTGCGAAGATGGTATTGAGCGCGAGTACATCGAGGTTGTGTGCGATGGCATCGATCCTAGCAACATCTATAAATTTAACATGTATGTTGCCCCGTGGCACTATTATACGGAAGGCTTTACCGGGCAGATGAATGAGTATGGCGTATCCGTGAACGACCCCGAATTTATCCGCTGCCTCAAAGACAAGAATAGCATGCCTATGGGTGCGGGTCCCTACAAGCTCATTGAACATAAGGATAATATCGTTTACTTCAGTGCAAACGATAGTTTTATACTTGGCTCACCTAAAATTCAAACGCTTCGCATGCAGGAACTTTCACTTGGTGCCGACCTTGATGCGTTGCTCACAGGGACCGTGCACTATGCTGAGCCAAATGCCTTAACCGCTACGGTCAACGACATAACAAACGGCCAAGGTGATTATGCGAAAATCGCTTACATCCTTGTAGACAACGATGGATACGGCTATATAGGCATCAACGCTCAAGCTGTACCGGAATGGAGCGTCCGAAAAGCGCTGGCACATGCTATGAACATTCAGCTTACTATAGATGACTTTTACGGTGAGCTTGCAACGGTCAATTACCGCACAAAAACTAAGGTAAGCTGGGCGTATCCCGAAAACCCCGAATGCATGTATCCATACGATGGCACGGGAGAAACATCAAAAGCATTGTTTCTTGACGCAGGCTACATCTATGACGAAGCATCTAACATTATGAGTTATCCTGATGGACATGAAAAGGCCGGTCAGCAAGTAAGCTTTAAAGCGACGCTTCCGGGTGCAGCTGCCTCTCATCCCGCCGGTACCGTGTTTGTGGACCTGCAGGCGGTGCTCGCAAAAATCGGTGTTAAGCTTGAGATTGAAGTGGATGAATCCGTTCTTGACAAGTTGAACATCGCGTACGAGTCCGGTATACAGCTTTGGGCAGCCGCATGGTCAAAAGGCGGCGTAAATCCCGATATGTTCCAAGTCTGGTACTCTGATCCCACATTGAACCAGTCTTCCTCGCCGGTGGGTTCTGGTTTGTATTGGCTGTATGATAATGGCAGCGAAGATCAAAAAGCGCTTTTGAAAGAGCTCAATGAGCTTATTATGGCTGCTCGCACAACGCTCGATCCTGAGGAGCGCAAGGTAATCTATGCGCAAGCGCTGGAACTTTCCACGGGTATCGCAACAGAGGTGCCTACCTATCAGCGCAAGAACATGTCGGCCTATAACAAAGAGGTGATTAATGCATCTTCGCTCTTTAGTGGTGAAAATGTGACGCCTTTCCAAAGTCCCATCGAGTTTATTTGGAACGTGGAGCTCAATGGGTAACAGAACGGACCTTAAGGTTCTTTAAGCAGCGGCGCGGGGCTTGGCGCATGTCGTCAAGTCCTGCGCTCAAAGCGGCATATAAAACAAGGATGGCAATGCACATGTGGAAATATATTCGAAAATTACTTATACCCGCGGCCATAATCATACTACTTGGTGCTTCTGTGCTCATCTATATCCTATATACTGAGTACGCTCGTGCCCCCGGACTATATTGATAGACAAGCCGCTCCAAATGCCCATCGAGTTTATTTAGAACTTGAAGTTCAAAGGGTAATACAACGGACATAATGCTTCTTTATGCAGTGGCACGGGGTTTAGCATATTCCGGCACTGCGCCTAAAGCGACATATAAAACAAGGCTGGTAATGCACATGTGGAAATATATACGTAAAAGGCTTTTACTCGCGGTTGTCATACTACTTGGCGCTTCCGTGCTCATTTATATGCTGAGTATGCTCATGCCACTGGACTACATTGATAGGCAAACCGCAGCTTCTGTGGCTAACGGTTCTATGCGCATTGAGGAGGTTCAGCGCTTAAAACAACTCTACGGGCTTGCAGATAAGAGCCTTGGCGGTATTATAAAAGGTTATGGTACATGGCTTACGAGCGCTTTGTCGGGCGACCTTGGGTTTTCTTTCCTATACGGTAAGCCTGTTGCAGAGGTAGTTGGCGAATACATGTGGGTGTCGTTTATTATCGCGCTCATCGCGCTCATCCTTCAAATTATAATAGCAATCCCCATGGGCATCAAGGCGGCTGTAAACCAGTATGGAGGGTTCGACTATTCCGTATCGGTTCTGGCGATGGCTGGGACAGCGCTCCCTTCGTTTTTCCTTTCTGCGCTCTTGATGAACGTGTTTAGCCTAAAGCTCAGATTGTTTCCTTTGCAGGGCCTTACCACGGCTACTAAAATTTTCGCTCCAAGCGCCGGGATGGAGATTTTCCTTGACAAAGCATGGCACCTGGTGCTTCCTATTGCGGTTCTGGTACTTTTGAATGTAGGTGGTCTTATGCGCTATACGCGTACCAACATGCTCGAGGTCATGAACTCCGACTATATCCGTACTGCTCGTGCCAAGGGGCTCGACGAAAACACTGTGGTATATAAGCATGCGTTCCGCAACACTTTTATACCACTAGTAACGACATTAAGCGGCACGCTACCAGGTCTGTTTGGTGGTGCTATGATCACTGAAACAGTATTCGCCATACCCGGTATAGGCTATATGGCGCTGCGTGCCACCCAGCAGGGTGATATTCCCTTTATCATGGGCTATAACATGTTTTTAGCTATATTGACAGTACTCGGAATGCTTATTTCAGACATGATGTACATGGTTGTAGACCCGCGAGTAAAACTCAAATAAGGAGGGTAATAGAGATGAAGAAGAAAAAGCATATAACCAAGCATAATCCCTCCATTGTGCAAAACGATGCGCCGGTCCTGTCTTACGCTGAATCAGCGGACCTTAATGATGCACTTGACGTAGGTTTTAAGGTGATGTCGCCAGGACGCATGGTGGCAAAGCGCTTTTTCAGGAGCAAGCTTTCAATAACTGGGCTTATCATGATCGCATTCGTGTTCTTATTTTCCTTCTTAGGACCAGTTATTGTGAACGCCACATGTCAATACGGAGAAATGCAGGTTTTTAAAACCCCACGCAACTCGGTCATGATCACTACGGCGGACTTTGAAGCACCCGATGGGAAACGCTATAACTATTACGACGAGTCAATTTCAATCGTCAATTTCAAAGCACCCCCTTCAAAGGAGCATTGGCTTGGAACGGATACCTCCGGCTTTGATATTTTTGTCCGCCTTATGTATGGCGGTCAAATCTCTTTGATTATCTCCTTTCTGGTAATCTTTCTTGAAATGTTCATAGGCGTTGTGCTTGGTGGCGTAGCGGGTTATTTTGGAAAATGGATAGACCAACTCATTATGC
>JAEWZS010000130.1 GCA_023458355.1 Bacillota bacterium | reverse complement strand
GGATTGCAAAAAATAAGTTCATTTTGCCTCTTCCTCCTTAAAGAATACCAGCACGGCAAATACGCCCGTGAGGATGATGGCAGCCTGGCCGACAAGGTCGGTCGTGCGCTTATCCCAAATCACCTGCTGCACCGTATTCGTGGGTGTAACTGCAGCGACCGGAATAAGCTCCGTCATATGCGGCCATATAAGGGCGAGCATAACTGCAAAAAGCCCTACAACAACGGCGATGAGCGGCAAAAAGCGCTTGCGCCTTTCCTTTTTCTTTTCCCTAAGTTCCTCGCTTGTATGTATGCGCGTCATACTGATGCTGCTTATAAACACCACCGTGATAAGGCCCGCGCAAACGCTTAGCTCAAACACCGCGGCAAGCGTAGCACCCATCAAAAACATCACTAAGGATAATAGCGCGCTTGTAAGCGCGAGCGTTATGGCAGCCTTTAAAAGGCTTCGCACGAGTGCGCAGACTACGGCGGAAGCTACAAACCCAACAAGCAATACGATGAAAACGGTCTGATTCAAATTGCACCTCGATTTCCGGTCACAAAACCCATAATCACAGCAGGCCGCCCCGGTTTAGGACGATTAGAAGAAGCGGGAACGCTACACCCACCAAAATGTTGAGGGCTGAGAGGAGTATTTCCACACCCTTTATTGCGGGTGCGCACTCCTTAACGTCCTTAAGTTCGGGTTTGATTTTCCCGAAGAACACCTTCTTTTGAAGCAACAAGAAATATGCAAGCGTGAGTAAGCTTAGCAATAGTGCTGTGATGGCAGCACCTGAAGATACGCGCCACACCGCTATAATCACGAGAAGCTTGCTCCAAAATCCCGAAAGCGGAGGTATACCCGCCATCGAGAGGAGTGCAATGACCGAGCTTGTGCTTGTCACGGGCATCCGCTCGCCCAAGCCGCCAAGCTTGTTCATATCGCGCGTACCGGTTTGTGCTATAATGGCAGCCGCGTCTACGAACAGCAGTGACTTAAACGTAGCGTGGTTGAAAAAGTGCAGCATAGCGCCAATGAGACCGATGGCGGAACCTGTTGCTACGCCGAGCACGATGTAGCCGATTTGGCTTACACTTGAAAACGCGAGCATACGCTTTATGTCCGTCTGCCCTATGGCGCCCAAAGCACCTACGAGAATGGAAAGTATGCCGAAAACCATCAGCACCTTGCCCAAATCAGCATCGTTTTGGAACACATCGCGGTACACGCGCATGAGCGCATACACGCCCGACACCTTAATAACTACGCCCGCAAGCACCACGGATACCGGCGACGGCGCGCTTGAGTGCGCATCAGGTACCCATGTATGAAACGGCACAACACCTGATTTTATGCTGCCGGCACCCACAAACAGTAAAATTGCTATGATCAGCGCTGTGGGATAACTGCCATTTAAGCTCTTAATGTACGCGCCGACAGTTTCAAAGCTTGTTGAACCCGTCATAATGTGTATAAGCGCGATGGAAAGAAGCATCATCACCGTTGCAAGCGCGCTCATGAGATAGTACTTAAAAGCACCTTCTAGCTCATCGCGCTTCTTGTTGATGGCGATTAAGATGAACGAAGCTGCACTCGTGACCTCGATGAACACGTATAGCGTGAAAATATCCGTCGCCATGACGATACCGTTCATACCCGTCATTAAAAGAAGGAGTACGTTTGCAAACTGGAAAACGCTCTTTTTCACGACTTCCTTCGTTAGGATGGCCGTAACGAAAATAATGAGCCCTATGATAAAAAGCACCGTTGCGGCAATCCAATCCACCTTAAAGCCGGCGATGTAGGCGGAATCTATGCTCGCGTTCGCCTTAACACACTGTATAAGGCTGTATGCCGCAAGAACGACTTGCGCTACGGCAACGAGCATAGTCGCGTACAGCGCGTCTCGCCCGGTCAAAAGCTTATAGAGCAAATTGAGCGCGACCACCGTGAAAAGAGGAATGACAACAAACAATAGCGACACGTTTCTTCCTCCTACTTCCTAAATAAACAGCGCGAACAAGGCAACCATAAGTGCCATGCCGAACAATATCCAAACAACATAGCGCGATTGGCTACCGTTGTGTGCTTGTTTCACCACGTCTGAGAGCGCACCCGTAAAGCGCGGTACCACCTTATCGTAAAACATACTTATGCCGTTGTTGATCCTAAGCGACACGTTTGCGTATGCCTTTATGACAAAGCCGCCAACGTAGTACGGGTCGAAGTATTTCTTTTCGGCAAGCCCGTATATGTTTTTGAGTACCGGTGCGTCATGGAAATGATCCGCAGCGCTCAATCCCTTTTTGGTCTTTTTAAAGCCTAAGAAGTGGCTCAAAGCCGAAAGTAACAGTACGCCGCAGGAAATGCCTACGAGCAGCCAGTTGGTATGCGTGGCAAAATGCTCCGCCTCTTCATAGCCCGTTAACGTCGGCGCAATGAAATCCGTTATGACAGGCTTATGGAACACGCCAAGTCCGATACAAACCGCCGCAAGTGCGACCATAGAAACAAGCATCGGCAAAGGTGCTTCTTTTATATTTTTGCCTTTAACTGCTTCGCCATCCTTGCCGAAGAACGCTGCATGGCCAAGCTTTAAAAACGACACTGCCGTAAAGAACGCACCGAGGAGCGCTACTACATAAAATATCGTCCCGCTTTCAAGCGCTGCGTCAAATACGAGCTCCTTGGAGTAAAACCCATTCGTCAAAGGGAAACCGGCAATGGATGCCGCCGCGATAAGGAAGCTCACCATGGTGACAGGCATTTTCTTAGCCAGCCCACCAAGCACTTTAAGATCGGTCGTACCCGTCTGCTTCTCCACCGAACCCGATGTGAAAAACAGCAGGCACTTATATGCCGCGTGGTTGAGCATGTGAAATACACCGCCGATAAGCCCTACGGGCAGCGCCGTACCGATGCCGAGCATCATGTAGCCAACTTGGCTTATCGCGTGGTAGGAAAGAAGCTTTTTAAAGTCCTTTTGAATGAGCGCCATCATCACCGCAAACAAGATTGTGCATACGCCGATGGTCATTAGCACTGTGCTCATCACTGAGCCATGGCTGAAATCGAACAATTCCGTGCAAATTCTTGTGAGAAGGTAAATGCCCAAAAGCTTTTCAAGCGTACCGGGTAAAAACGGCAAAAACGGCATGGGTGCGTCTTTTGCCGCGTCGGGTATCCATGTATGGAAGGGCATGGAGCCGGCTTTTGAAATAGCGCCGATCATGAGAAGCACAAATGCCGCTGCACCGAGGCCTTCGACCGGCAGTTTATGTATATCGCTTATGGAAAGCGTACCCGCCAAATAGCCGGCCATGCCGATGCCGAGCATCATGCAAAGGTCGCCTACGCCCGCGATGATGACCGCTTTGACGGAGGTCTTAAAGCTTTCCTTACCGCCCAAATAAATCATCCCGAACATTGTGCCTAAAATTGCCTCCCAGAAGAACAGCATCACAAGGAGGTTGTCCGCAAGCACCGCGCCGTTGACAAGTGCGATTGTTAGGAGCATGTAGGCGTAAAACTGTTTTTTATAATCCCTTTTCCATGCAAATGCCGCAGTGTAAAGCGCTACAAGGAAGGAAAGCCCCGCTGCCGCAAGCAATATAAAGCCGTTAAACTGGTAAAGCCTTAGGGAAAAATTGATGCCAAAACCAATCCATTCACGCTCAAAGCGGACAGATGTGCCGTAGAGCATAATGCATAGTGCAAGGTTTACGCTAAAGCCCAGGATTAGGAGTATAGTATGCCAAAGCTTCGCTTTCTTGGGCATAAGAAGCGTAACGCCTGCAAGAACTGCCGGTATCAGTATGACCGCAAACATCAAACCTTGGAAGAATGTTTCGTTCATCGTATCACCTCCGCCATCTGCTGTACGGCCGAGACGGCCATCGAAGCGGGATAGCTGATGAAAAACCCGCTGATCAGCGACAACACCGCCATTAAGCCTACCGAGGCCACCATAATGGGCGAGCCTTCTTTAGGCATATGCTCCATGTTGGGCTCCCCGAAAAACACCTTAACGAAAACGCGCAGCAGATAAATAACCGTCATTACAGCGCCAAGGAGGAACACCGCAGCAATCCACGGATGACCCGCCTCCACAGCACCGTTTACCACCATGTATTTGCTGAAGAACCCGCCAAACGGAGGTATGCCCATTACGCTGAGCGCACAGAGTAGAAACGACACCGCCGTAACGGGCATAGTCTTGTAGAGCCCGCCGAGTTTTGTAATGTCTTTGGTATGGCAGCTATGCTCCACGATGCCTGCACACAAAAACAGACCGCCCTTTGAAATACCGTGCATGAGTATGTATAGAAGTCCTCCCGCTGCGGCAAGCTCGCCGCCAACCGAAAGGCCCAAGAATATAAAGCCTATCTGGCTCACCGTGGAATATGCGATAATGCGCTTTATATCGTTTTCCGCTATGGCAGCACCCGCAGAAATTATGGCGCTCACCGCTGCAATTACCGGGACTGCCGTATGCCAGAACATTGTCATATCAAAGGTGACAAGGAACAGACGCGCAAACGCGTATACGCCGATTTTCACAAGCACCGCTGCGTGTAAAAGGGCGGTGACAGGTGTCGGTGCGATACCGGCATCCGCAATCCACGAATGGAGCGGGAGCGTTGCGGATTTTGAGAGTATGCCGCACAGTATTAGTGCAACCGCCGCATCCGACACCGCCTTGCCGCGAAGCGCGATAAGATCCGTTGTGCCGTACTGTACGTAGATCATGACGAATCCCGCCAGCATTACAAGCGCGCCGGCGCCTGTAATGAGAAATGCCTTGTTGGCGCGGCGGACGTATTCTTCCTCGCGGAAAAACCCGATAAGCCTCCAGCAGCAAAGCGCCGATATCTCCCAGAACAGGT
>JAEWZS010000129.1 GCA_023458355.1 Bacillota bacterium | reverse complement strand
TGAAGACGCAGCGGTTATAAGTATACCTACGGTTGCGGGGTTTTTCTCTTCTCCGCTCGGGACAAGGCTCTTAGCGTCAACTACGGTCGAACGGGAGCTTGAGTTCAACTGCCGCATCCCCGCTTCGGAGCTTATGGATGTGCAAACAGAAGAGCCGGTGCTTTTACAGGGCGTCATCGACTGCTGCTTTTTAGAAGATGACGCATGGGTGCTTATCGACTATAAGACCGACTATATAGCCCCGAATGTATCGCTATTAGAAGCCGCGCAAAAGCACGCGCGCCAGATTAATCTGTACGCGCGTGCCTTGCAAATCCTAACGAAAAAAACTGTAAAGGAATGTCATGTGCATTTTTTAAGGACGGGGCAGAGCGTGTTACTAAAGTAAAGGAAGCGGCACTTAAGTGCCGCTTATTTTTTACGCTTTAACGCTCGCTTGACTTTCCGTTTGCTTTTCCATCCAATCCTTCCCATCCACCATGCGTGCGGCGAGGAGGGCGGAGCTGGTGTTCCCTACAGCGTTGAGCATGGTTGCGGGCGGGTCGATGATGGTGGCGATGATCGTCAAAATAGGCAGCGCAGCTATGGGGAAGCCCATCATGGTGATAATCATCAGCTCAGATATTGTGCCGCCGCCGATGGGTACAGCCGTAACAAGAAGCGTAGCCACGAGAGAAACCAGAAGCACATTTAGTATGCTGTCAAATGAGCGCATATCCATGCCGAAAAGGTAGGCGAGGAACAGCACCTTAAATACGGAGCCTATGATGGAGCCGTCCTTATGAAGATTGGTGCCGAGAGGGATGATTGTTTCGGCGATATCATCTGAAACACCCATTTTCTTGGCAGAGGTTATATTCACGGGGATTGTGGCCGCGCTAGAACAGGTGGCGAGCGCCGTTACAGCGGTAGGCAACACGTTTTTCCAGAATGCCGTAAAGCCGCGCTTGCCGCCCGCAAGGAGCGCATAAAGTGAATAAACCACAAAGAAGAACAGAAGCGATACCGCAAGGTACACCATAAATGTTTTCGCATAACCTAAAGCGATTTCGCCGCCGAATGTGCCTACGAGCGCGGCCATATAGCACGCAAGGCCAAAGGGCGCATAGTACATGGTGTATTTGATAAATTTGAAGATAATTTCGCTGAGCGAATCCAAAAGCTTGACGACCGGAGCGGCCTTTTCGCCCACTGCATTGGCGGATAGTCCGAACAATATGGCAAACACGATGAGCGCTAATAGGTTAGAGCGTGTTAAAAGCGAGGAGAAATCGCCAACGGTGAGGGTTTGTACCGTTCTTTCAAGGAAGGATATATCTTCCGCTTCCTCTTCTTGTGCATCCATGTTAAGCTCGTTTTTGATGCGCTCGCCGTCGGCGGGGTTTACGAGTTTAACAGGTGCAGTCGCCGCCACGCCAACAAGCACGGCTACAAGGGATGTGGCGATAATGACGGCTGCGATGGCGGTCATGATTTTCCCGAGCCTTTTCGGCTTTTGCATCTTGGCGATGGCGAGCGATATGGTAACAAAAATCAACGGGACGATGATGACGAGCATCAAATTTAAGAACAGGGTTCCAAAGGGATTGAGCACTTTTGCGCCTTCTCCCCATACTGCGCCTACGATTGCGCCTAAGATGACCGCACCTAAGAGAATAAATGTGGAGCGATAGTTTTTCATAAAACCATGCATCGATTTGTCCCTCCATTTTAGCGTCCTTTAATGGCGGTATGGGAAGTTTATAATCCCTCACCATAAACAGTATACAACCTACGAATTGCATTTTATCTGGCAAAAAAAACGATAAATGTTGCAAAAAGAGCTTATGATGCTAAATCGGAGTTGATTGCGAAACCCGCAATCAACTCCTTAGCCTTTTTAAATTGCTTTATTACCTTAGCAATCCTGCGGTGAACGCGGCGTTACAGCTCGGCAGCGGCTGTAATGTCATGGTCCTCTTTGACTTCGAGCACCTCATGCATCAGCTCTCCGATGGTGATATCGGGTTTTAAAACGCCTGCTTCCATTACCCTTACGCTGTTTTCAAACAGCGCTTGAAGCTCATGTACGTAAAGCGCATTCAACCTATACTCAAAATGAAAGTCAAGGCCGCCCTTAATAAAGTTGGGAACAACCACGGTGTATAAGGGCATGGCGAAGCGGCCGTTGCTGTAGTTGCCCATTTCGCACTCCCAGCCCTCCGGCAGCGAAAACTTAAAGGGGAGGCAGGACAGGAGCATGGAGTAGGTCCACGATAATGGAGATCTGTTTTCCCATTGCGCAAGTCCATCCTTGGCAAGTGCAAAAATATAGTCTGTATGGCGAAGGATTTGGAACTGCAGCTGCTGCGTTTGCGTAATCGCTTCCATAAATGTTTTATTCTGTGCGATAACGGTGCGAATAGGTAGCGCGTTCACACGGCTGCCGCCGGAGCGTTTATCCGCAAGGGTAATTCTGCGATTAAATGCAACGATGAAGGTAACATCATCCGTTTCCTGATTAATTTTAGAAAGATAGGTGCGCATGCCCATGTAAACCATCGTTTGCAGGGGGATGCTGTTTTTTTCACAAAAGGAAAGTATCGGCTCGGCCCTTTGAGCGCTTAAGTGCATGCTGTAATTTTCGCTTCTGTCGTTCAATAGGGGATTTACAGTCAAACAACGAAGGTTTTCATTCCTCTTCCGGCGGCGCTCCTTGTTGAGAAGCCGCATCCCGTCCGCACCGGCATAAAATGAAGGCCCATCTTTTAGAAACAGTTCTTTGAAGAATTGATGGTGTTTTTGATTGGCCTTTTCAT